>JAJXRJ010000030.1:0-6389 GCA_021629085.1 Oscillospiraceae bacterium
GTACCATTTTTCTTCCCATTCGTCAACATTTATTTTTATATATGCCCCAAATTGGAAAAACGGTTTAAAAGGAAGTAAAAAGCTTCATTTTAATTTACATAATCATATATTACGTAAATTAAAATGAGTTCTTACAGATATAAAAACGGACAGTCATTTGACTGTCCGTTTTTACCAGAAATACCGGAAAATATTTATTTGTAAATTACCATCATAGTCGCTTTTCTGTTAATCACACTTACAAACACCTTAGAAGGATTTACTGAGTCAAGTTCATAGGTGACTGCATCTTCAACCGCACCCTTATGGAATTCTTTTTTCGCGCTGTCATAGACATAGACGTTCGGGAAAGAAGTTACCTTGTATGCTTGAAGTGTCTTTTCATTGGCAACATCCGAAGGAGTATTTAAGAAGATATAGCCGTCTTTAATTTTGTTTGCAGCAAGCAGTAATCCAAAATAAGCACCGTTTTCATAGTTATGTTTGGTCACCTCAACAGGTCCATCATCTTCATAGCTAACCAGCTTGCGATAGTTATCAGAACTTGTCAGCACACCCTTATCATCCGTTACGTACTGGATGACATCGCCAATCTTGAAGGGATCCTCTCCATTATCACCGGTAATGATACTTGGATCATACGCAAAACTGGTTTCGCTGCCGCCTGTCAAACAGGTGACTTTCACCAGGCGCTCCTCGTCTTCACTCAAAGTTGTAGATATTTTGGTGACTACCGAATGTTCTCCTGTATCCCTTTCAGTAATAAAGTTGCCGCTCGAATCCGATCTGTACAGCATTACGTCAACCAGATTATTGGTGCCGCTAAACGTATACATATCAACATCTGAGAATCTATATCCTGCTTTAGAAAGCGTAGAAGCGGTATAAGTGTTGTAATATTCCTCATCATCTGCATATTGTTCACTTTTTGGAATTCTGAAGATCACCGCATTTTCCATCAAATCCAGCTTATTATTGCTGCTGGTGTAGAAATATCTGTCAGCAGAACGGAAGTGAATAGTAGAAAATGTATTAATCTTGCTCAGTTCGTTTTCTACCAACGTGGTTTCATTGACAACTGTATTCAGCTTATTAATTTGATTATCAGAGTTTAATGTATAGCATATAATCTGACGAATGGGTTCACAAGTTACTTGATCTTTCACCAGCATGTTCAGCATACTGTTATCCGTGTAGCTTAGCGATTTTTCACTATTATTAAACCGCACCCTGTCGGCCAGTGCATAAGTTTCAAAGCTACCGCTGGAGGTGAGAATTTCAAAGGAGAAGCGCGGTCTTAATGTATCTTCTTTGTCAGCAGCATACAGATAACCAATTTCAAAGGAACGTTTGGAAGCTGCTTCCCAGGTAACAGCAGAACCAGTATCATTCAAATACAGCTCAATCTCAGCGCCAATTTCAGGGGCGTCAATTTGACCAGCTTCAATTAATTTGTTCATTGTATTGGTAACGCTGTATTCTACGCCCCCAATTGTCAAGGAGTCCAGCTCCGATTTGTCTAACGTCTTAATTTCTTCAACTTCACCTGACACAACATCACGCGAAAGGACTGCATCAAGCACAGTTGCTGTACCAGAATCACTTCTAATCAAAGATAGGACATCCCATTCTTTGAGTGAAGTTGCCTCAACCGGCTGGCCATCTTTGTCCCTAAAGGTGCAAATGACGCCTGAATCCTCGAAACAATCCAGTCTTTCAACGTTGTATTTCCCATAAACAATTTCTTCACTGGAATTTACAGAAGATACAACGAAGTACTGTACATTGTTGATAAAGACAGATTCATAAGAACCGTCAGTATCGCTGTCTAAGAAAATAAATGAACCTTCTTCTGTATCAGTAAACATTTCCGTGTCCAAGATTGCATTGACACCATTGTAAATAATGTTTGCATCAAAATCAACAGAAACCGTCTTAATTCTAGAAGATTCTGGCGTTTCATAAGATAATTCGTTACCCGAAAATCCAACTTTATTTTCCGCAGGGATAATCAAAACGTCATTCATCGTCTCGTCTGTAGCTGCATAAATCAAAGTTTGTTCCGTGCTGTTTTCTGCATTTTCAAAGTAGTAAACAACTGTATAACCTAAGAGGTCTGCTGCACCAGAGTTGTCATCATTATAAATCACATTTTCAATTGCAACTTTCCCCTCTGCTAAACGGTCGGGATTATCAATATATGTTTTCTCGTTTGCAGTTACACGGCCAATTTCTTTGTAAATGTCAAAGTTTTTCGCAAGGATTGTATATCCTTCTCTGGATTGATATTTCATAGTCGTGCCGTATTCGACCTGCTCTAAGATGTCCAGATCAATAAAGTTTGCAATCAACGCCAATGCATCTTCTTGTGTAATTGCCTGGCCAATTACAGGATCCAACCCTCTTGTAAGTCCTTCGGAAGATGCCACTGCCATATATCCAGCCGGATATCCGCCTCTATTTTTTGCATAAATTTCATATCCGCCAAATGAAATCAGGGTTGTAACAGCTTCTTCATAGGTAATTTCATTGTCCGGACGGAAGGTGCCATCTTCAAACCCCTTCAAAATTTGCATATCCGAAAGTACTTTAATTGCTCCGGACGCCGGATGCGTGGACGGAACATCCGTATAAACGGTAGTCGCACCTGAGGTTACACCACGGCCAAGCAAATCAGCCAACACAAGTGCAAAATCACCACGTTTAATCGTAGCAGTGGGGTTATAACCCGTTAAGAAAGACCCCATCAATCCCAATTTTGCCAACAGATTTGCTTCAACAGAGTAATCGCCATAGATATCGTCAACTTCAATCGGCTCATTTCCTCCAGGGGTGTTTCCGCCAACATCCACACTTGTGCCTTCCGGCGCAACGCTGATATCGTCCACATAAATGGTAGCAGCCTGCGCATAAGCAGAATCAGTGGTTTGCTCTATACCAACCTGGGTAATAAGTGGTTCTGTGTGTTCATAGTCAAATTCTATCTTTGTCCAAGTGTCCTTCGGCACCTCAACTTTTGTATCTACAGTTGGCCTCGTTGCAAATTCAGTCCCTTTTGCACTGAACGTACCAACCCAAATTTGAGCATCCACGCCCGGGACATACACCCACATAGAAATGGTAAATTTCTTCCCAATGTCACTTTCCGAGAACAGCCCCATGAATTTAATTCTGTCATTTTTTGCAGTCCGGTCAGCCATTTTAAGGCTCTTACCCGTGCCGGTTGTGTGATCGAAATCGGAAGAAACAGACGCTTTCTCATTTTTATAGTTTGCACCTGCAGTATAATCTGTTTCCGCCACAAAGTCTTTGCCGTCATCAAAGGTAATTAATTTCACACCAGCCGGTGCAGTAGGCGTGGTTGGGGTTGTAGGAGTTGTCGGTGTAGTAGGCGTAGTAGGCGTGGTGGTGCTGCCACCGCTCAAACCACCCAGGGTCACTACAATGTCATCAATGTACAAATCGTACGGGAAACCTTGCCCGCCATCTCTACCATCAAAGCCAATCTGTGTAACTTCACCGTCAACGGCTTCCTGCGTAACTTCATATTCCAACTCAAATTTTGTCCAAGTTTTTGCTTTTAAAGGTTGCGCAACAACTGCAAGCGCCTCCCACGCATGTTCCGTACCTGTCGGGCTGAAGGTACCCATTCTGCAAGCCGTATCCACCGGTGCATAAACATAAGCAGAAATTCCAAACTTTTTACCAACATCTGCAGATGTAAATTTATCTGTGCCAAACAACCCGGTAAACTTGATACGATTGTCAACGTTTTCCACATTGCCCATTTTAAAGCTTTTTCCGCTGCCGCCATTCGCAATTGTAGATTCTAATGCGACACCGTCTATATTGTATACGCCGCCAGCCACCAAGGTCGCTTTTAAAGCGGTAAAATCGGCGTCTGTCATGTTGTCAAAATTAAGCGATCCCACTACTGTACCATCTGCTGCGGAAACCGAAAATACCGGAACACCCACAAATGTCAGTAGCACGGTCAGTGAAAGAAGCAATGCTACTAGCCTTTTCATATATTTTATCCCTTTCCTTTCCGAACCATAATTCATTTTCCGGCGGGAGAAACCTCCCGCCAAAAAAATGTTCCCCATACTTTTCAATTGTCTCTTTCAATTATTTGATCAATGGATCTAAAATCTTAACAGCTTGTGCTCTTGTTGCGGGAAGTTCAGGCTCGAATTGATTGCTCCCCATACCTGAAACAATACCGGCTTTCTGCAATGCAGCTACCGCTTCTTTTGCATAGTCGCTGATTTCACTTTCATCGTCAAACGTAATTCCCTCCATTGTCTCAGGAATTGCAATATTTAATTTCTGTGCAGCTCTGTAAATCATGACAACCATATCCTGTCTGGTAATTTCGTCCGTTGTGCCAAACAGGCCGTCGCCCTTGCCGTTTGCAATCCCAAGGTTAACCAGAGAAGCAACGTAATGGTAAGACCAGTCATTTGCCGAAAGGTCGTCAAAGCTGCAGGTTGCATTTTCATCATAGATGTCAAATCCAAGAACCAGAATTTTTGCAAACTCTTCACGTGTAATATTATTGTTGGGGCGGAAAGTGTTGTCAATATACCCATCAATAATGTTCTTTTTCACCAAGTTGGAAATACTCTCTTTTGCCCATTCCACACCATCTAAGTCTGTGAAGGGAAGCTCAAACTCTTCTTCTGGATCTTCCGGGCCCTCTGTCACTTCAACAGTGCCTGTTACTCTTCCGGGATTATAGCTGCCGCTGCTGCCACCGGAACTACCGCTACTGCCGCCGCTTGAGCCATTGCCTTCATCTGCATTATCTTTTTCATCCTTGATGATACCAGCGATGCGAGCATCCATATCCGTCGACGCCCCATTTTTCACCGCATCGTTTGCAATTGCTTTTCCTACGGCAGCATACAGGCTCTTATTTTCTTTTTGAAGATCAGTGTATTCTTTCCAAGTAGATTCCTCAATGCCAAAAAGCTCTAAATTGTCTTCCATAATGGACAGTACATTTGTATAGACAAGTGCGTCTTTGATAAGAACGTTCATCATATTCATAAGTAAACTGTCAACAAATTCATCAACTGTATTAAGCGTTTCTGTCTCTTCGAGTATCAGCTGATAAATCCGCGTTCTTACAGAATCAGACAGGGGATTAGACTCTCCATCCAGATCGGTGATGCCCAAATAAATTTCGTTATAGTATTTGTTTTCATCCAGCCCGAAGGATTCCGGATTGGCATCTACCATATCGCGTAAATCTGCAGCCGAAATACTCTTTTCGTTGATGACAGCCAGTACACATGCCTGGGCAGTTAAGTTGTGGAAATTACTTACATCCAAATAGTCATCTTTATTTAAAATATTTGCCTTGTTGTCAAACAGATAGTCATACACAAAAGCCAATTCTTGTGTGTTATCTGTGAGTCCGGCAATGAAACTATAGCTTGGAAGTTCTTCTAACCCCAAAATTTCGATATTTCCCTCTACTTCCATAATTTCTTGGATTGCAGCAGCGTCTTCTGCCTGTGCTAAGTCGTTAAGCAAAACAACCCGAATTGCATTGCTTTGCAATACATAATCCACTGCAAGGTAGGGAACGTCGCCAACGCCCGTGATTACCAGCTTAAAGGAATTTTGGAATTTTTCCACATCAGTGACATCAAAGACAGCCTGATAAAGTTCGCCTGTTTTCTCCGCAGCCACATGGGCAAATACAGCTTCACTATTGGTATAATCAAAAGCATTGTACCCTTCTTTTACAATATAAAAATCCACATTTCCATTGATGTTTAAACCTTCAAACGCACTGGAAACTGTTAATTTTTCTTCAATGATTAGACCATCTGTGCCTTCTGTCACATCCAGCTCAGAAGAATAGCTTAAATCATCACTTGAAAAATCAACAACTTTAAAATCGTCAAAATATGCCACCTTTGAGGCATCGCCGGGTTCAGAGGTTACTTTTATCGTTGCCCAAGAGAACTCCGGATTTTCTGCGTCAAGTGTGCCAGGAACGGTAAATGAAACTGCATAGTTTTTTGCATCTGTGTTCGTAACAGGTACGACAGAAGCGAGCGTTGAATCATCTGCTGCCAAGACTTCAACTTTTGCAGTTGAACCAGAAGCATTTTCTGCTGAAAAGGCAAGTTGATAATCTGCGCCTGCATTCACTGCCACAACCTGCGACATGGATACAGTTGTACCATCCAGCGGCGTCACTTTTAACCGACCGTTCTCTACATTAAATGCAGTTGAATTGACAGCACTTCCGCCCCATTCGTTAAACCCATTGGAAAAATCGCCATTTAGCAAAGGATTCTTTGGATCTAACTTTTGAACTTTCATATCCTGGACATAATATCCACTGCCGTCGGTTGCTTCAATATCAATAC
>JAJXRJ010000030.1:6399-25415 GCA_021629085.1 Oscillospiraceae bacterium
CAAAATTTCTGCAACTTTTTCGCTGTAGTCTACAATTTCCGCATTCCTAGGCAAAGGCTCCTTGTATAGGAAACTAAACGTTTGAAAAACAAGCGCATCTTCGCTTTCGGAGGTTTTTGGAATTTCTGCAATATTAGAATTTTCATTCAGCACACTGTCAGTTACAATTTTAGAATTATAAGCCTTATTCACAATATTATGCTGTTCTACAAACACCCGGTTTGCATTCAGCCTTAACCCGGTACCCAAAGTTGCAGCGGTCAAATTCACTTTATAAAAAGCGCCCGGTTCCGCGATAAACCGGTTGGCATACTCCGCTGCATCCTTATTAAACTCCAGCTTCCCGCCGTCGTCCAGCTTATACGCATTCACACCGTCTACATTTACAGAAGTTGCGCCGGTCGTTGTCATACGCACGCCAAACGGCTGTAAATCCGCATCATCGATCGGGTCATTATCGTCCTGCACAACCTCTACCGTGATACCGTTGATGTAGAGATATTCATTATCAACAGCTGGCTTAAATTCCATGCTCAGTTCAGATGTATGAAGTTCGGACGGGCGGATGCCCTGATAGGTAACCTGCACCCATTCTTTCACCGGTGGTTTTACAGCCCCATTCGTTCCCCCAATTGAAGAGGTAGCGCCAGCATCAATATTGCCCGACGTACTTATTGTTCCATCCGCATTGTGCGGGCGGGGCTCATACAAAGCGAGCGTAATATTTCTTGATTCCTCTGCATCCAGATACAGATACATGGTAATATTGTAGGTTTTATTTAAATCCTTTACTGTCATACCATGATCGGGGTTAAAAATATTCATCAATTTTACACGGCCAGAATAAGTCTGCGTATGATCAGGGCTGAATCCAAAAATGGACTGCCCGGCCGGGAATTCTCCATTTTGATCCGGGAATTCTTCTGAAACTTCTACTGCCTTATATCCGGAGCCCGTAGAACCGCCATGTTCAAAATCCACACCTTGTTTAAAATAGCCAGTATAAGGGATTTCTTTAATAATTCTCGCCGGGTCTGGTGTGTACTTAGAAAAATCTGTACTAAACTCAACCTTAAAATCTCCCTCGGCATCCGATTCTAAAGGAAGAGTGTTTTCACCCGTTTCTGCTCCGGGATATGTAATATCCAAAGATTCATCGGTAGCAGGCCCAGCCTCCCCGGCAATTGCCTCGTCCCCGAGGTCGACCAGTGTTAAAGCTTCCGATTCGTCGGCAACTACTTCGTCAACGATAATCGGCGCCTCTGCAAATACGGTCATAGCACCGCATAACACAGTTAGCAGATAAAAAGCACATAGAAAAACTGACAATACTTTTTTCACACTTAATCCTCCTTGTATGATTTAGTAAATCGTTAATTTAGGTGTGAAAAACCCCAAGAACCTAAAAAGGCATAATACACACCCTACCGACTTTATTATACATGATATTTTTTGAAATTTCACTATAATTTTTATAGAAATCGCTATAATTTTTATAGTCTTTTGGAAGTTTTCAACCTAAAATTTCCATGGATTTTGCACGGTTTCAACAAAAAACAGGATCTTCACCCACAGGGCTTTGTTGAAAAGTTCTATTTCAAGCGGTTCCAATCAGATGCAGCCGCTTGTAGGCACATGCCGGCTTTCCCCAACTCCGGCCTTAAATGTATACAAACGCGAACGCGGAAAAATTCCGGTTCGCGTTTTGTGTTTCTATCCTATTATCTGCCAAAACGGTTTCCTTCTATTGAATATACGCTTTCAGTTCGCTGTCCGACTGCGCAAGCAGATCGATAATCATCTGTGCCACATGCTGCGCACCTGCCTTATTAAAATGCGTGGTGTCCGCAGAGTTAAAATACTTGGTACGAAGCTCATCATAGGGAATTTTTGAAAATTCCTCATACATGGTGGCATTTAAGTCCAGGCTGACAGCATCATTTGCTGCCGCAATCTCTTTCATCCATTTTGCACGGTCTGAAAACCCTTGTACAATCGGGTTTTGGCTGATGGTGATGGTTGGCGTGATAAAGATGATGGTTGCGCCCGCCGCTTTTGTGTCATCCGCAAATTTTTGCAAATTGGCTCTATACTGCGCCTCATCCGTTCTTTTTGAATCATCAGAAGCTGTGTCGTTGATGCCCAGTGAAACCATCACGTAATCGCCGGGGCGGATGTCTTCCACAGTTCTTTCCCAAAGGCCGGTATCCATATAGGATTTTGTACTATATCCGGAAACAGCCGTGTTGTTCACCGTAATTTTGTCGCTGAGCAAGTCGCCGATATAGGTGCCCCACCCCTGTCTTTCCGAATTTTCTGCATAGTCTGTCACAATGGAGTCACCCACCAAATGCAAGGTAAACTCCGTCGGGTCATATTTTATCGGTTCCGCAAGAGAAGCCAGTGCGCCATTCCACAAAAATGCCCGCAGATACTGCCCATCTTCTAAAGAGACGTCCATCTGTGCATCCACGTTCATCGGGAATGTGCTATCGTTGTCAAATTCCACATAATCGGACGACACCACATTCTTTAAAGCGCTCCCCTCATACATCGCCAAAATAACTTTGCATTGCTGTGGTTCGTTTTGCGCACTCCGATAATCTGTAATGGTGCCGACTGCCTGGTATCCAGACTGTGTGGCCACAATTTCCAGGCCTGCTGCTGGTGCACCGTCCAAAAGCTCTATGGTGATGTCATCCACATAGTAGGCTTCAATTAACGGATTGTTGTTCTCCTGCTGTACCGCCAGCATTGCATACGCCTTATCCGTCACTTCATATGTAAACTCCACCTTGGTCCAGTCCGTCTTATTGGCTTCAACACTTGTACCGCCTACAGGGGTGGTTCCGTCATCTATCGTTGCCACCAAGATGTTGCCTGAATCTGGAGTTGCCGAATCGGCAATTTTGACATAAGCCGTCACCTTATATTGGCTGCCCACTGCAATGTTTGGAAACAGCTCTCTAATTTTAATACGGTCATACGTGTTTTTCCGTCCGCCCACCCACAGGCTTTGCCCGGATTCTCCCCGGTATTGTGTGTTGTCCAGTTTAACATTATTTATGCTTTGTGAGCCGCCAACTGAAATGTTTCTCCTCACATCACTCGCTGTCCAGTCATCAAACGTCAGCGTAGTGCCGGCAGCTGAGACAGTCATCGTAAAACTGACAAGCAAGCTGCAAACCATACAAACAATTACAGCCAAAGATAACCCTTTTTTCATCAATAATTCTCCTCTCCTGCAAAGAATAATTTTATTATACCATATATAAAGAAGAAAGTACATTCTTTTTTTGCTTTTTTCCAGCATCTTTTATTCTTTTTTTGTCAAAGGGATAAGATAAAACGCCGAGAAACCTCCCGGCGTCTTACCTCATTGCAGATTTGCATTTTTTTCAATATGATTTAATAATTGCTCACCTGTCATAGTGCCCCAGATTGTAAGCCGTTTTAACGCGGTCACCCCGTCCTCCTTGCGGTTGACGTCTTTATCTCCCACGCGGCTTAGCACCTCAAAGCCAGCTGCCAAAACCATAGAGTCGGAATAATCGCTCACATGGCCATAAGGATAGGCAAACAAAGTACAAGGCCGCGAAAGATTGCTCTCAATGAGATATTTGGACATTCTGGCCTCATAAATGGTCTCTTCCGGTGTCAGCGTGGAAAAATCACGGTGCGAATGCGAGTGGCTGCCAATGGTGATGACCCCGCTGTCCTCCATCTCCTTTGCCTGTTCCCAAGTAAAGTGCGGATAGGTCCCCATCTGATTCCCCACGGTTGAAGTAATGACAAAAATAGTAGCCTTCATGCCAAACTGCTTTAAAATGGGATACGCATACGTGTAGTTGCTCTCGTACCCATCGTCAAACGCGATAATAATCGGTTTTTCGGGAAGCGGCGTGCCATGCTCCACATAGTCTTGATACTGTGCATAGGAAATGGTGACGTAACCTGCATTGTTGAGCGCTTGCATCTGCTCGGTAAACATGGCCGGCGAAATATTCAGAAGCTTTTGGTGCGCATCATATTGTTCTGCAACATTGTGATATAGAAGAATCGGTACATAAACTGGTTCCTGCGCATATGCGGTCATAGACAGAAGCATGACTGTAGTCAGGATAACAATCAGTATTTTTTTATGCATTTCCTTTTCCTCCGCTATATAGTCTGACGCGTTTTTTTAAAAACATGCAGATTACTTTACAACAATATTGACCAGCTTGCCCTTGACCACAATCACTTTGACAATGGTTTTTCCTTCCGTAAGCATGGAGATTCGCTCATTTTGCAAAGCAGTTTCTTGAATTTCAGCATCAGACGCGCCGTTTGGCACAAGTATTTTATCTTTTACTTTTCCATTGATTTGCAAAACAATTTCAATCTCATCCTGAATGAGCGCCGATTCGTCATAGCATGGCCAGCTTTGGTCATGTACGCTGCCTTTGCCGCCAACCATCTGCCACAATTCCTCTGTGACGTGCGGCACAAACGGTGCAAGCATCAAAATTAATTTTTTAATACAATCGCCTAAAAGCGCATTGTTTTGCCCTTCATAGGCGTACATGGCGTTTACCAGTTCCATAATACTGCTGATTGCCGTGTTGAAGTTAAAGCGTGCGCCAATGTCATCTGTCACCTTTTTCACCGTAGTATGCAGTGCGAACCGAAGTGCCTTGTCCGCAGCCAAAAGTCCTGTGGCATCCACATCGGACGCTTGTTTTGCCAACGCTTTGTGGTCGTCTACAAACCGGAACACCCGGTTTAAAAATTTATATGCGCCCTCTACGGCATTGTCATTCCATTCCAAATCTTTTTCTGGAGGAGACGCAAATAAAATGAACAGCCGTGCGGTATCCGCACCATAGGACTCGATAATTTCTTCCGGGCTCACCACATTGCCCAGTGACTTGCTCATTTTTGCGCCGTCTTTTAGCACCATCCCCTGCGTGAGTAAATTATCAAACGGTTCGTCTACGCTAAGATAGCCCAAATCATGCAGCACCTTGGTGAAAAAGCGCGCATACAGCAAGTGCAAAATGGCATGCTCTACACCGCCGATATACTGGTCGACACCCATCCAGTAGTCAACCGCCTCTTTGGAAAATGGCATTTTGTCATTTTTGGGGTCGCAATAGCGCAGATAGTACCAGGACGAACACACAAACGTATCCATCGTATCAGTTTCCCGCCGTGCAGGGCCGCCGCACTTGGGGCAGGTGGCGTGCAGGAAGGATTCAGACTCGGTGAGCGGGGACTTTCCCACGCCGGTAAATTTCACATCGGTGGGCAGCTTGACTGGCAAATCTGCCTCTGGCACCGGCACCTCGCCGCAGTGTTCGCAGTAAAGGATGGGAATGGGCGCGCCCCAATAGCGCTGCCGGGAAATGAGCCAGTCGCGCAGGCGGTAGTTCACCTTCTTTTCGCCAATCCCCTTTTGCTCCATGTATTCGATAATTTTTGGCATGGCCTCTTTGTTGGTAAGGCCATCAAATTCGCCTGAGTTTATCATAATGCCCTCGGCCTCAAACGCCTCAGTGAGCGTACTGCCCGAAATCGGTTTTCCGTCAGGCGAAATCACCGGTTCAATCGGCAAATCATACTGTTTTGCAAAGTCGAAATCGCGCTGGTCGTGCGCGGGCACAGCCATCACCACACCGGTACCATAGTCCATTAGCACATAGTTGGCAAGATACAGCGGCACCCGTTTGCCGGTCAGCGGGTTAATCACATACCGCCCGGTAAACACGCCTTCCTTTTTGGTGTCGGTCGACGTCCTTGTAATTTCATTCATAAACTGCATTTTATGGATAAACGCGCGGCATGCATCTTCGGTTTCACTGCCCGCAATGAGCCCCTCCACCAGAGGGCTTTCCGGCGCAATCACCATGAAGGTCACGCCAAAAATGGTATCAGGCCGGGTGGTGAACACGGTCAATTTTTCGTCCGAGCCTTCCACGTCAAAGGTCACCTGCGCGCCGTAGCTGCGGCCAATCCAATTTGCCTGCATGGTTTTTACTTTATCCGGCCAGCCATCCAGCTTAGAAATGTCGTCCAAAAGCCGTCCTGCATAGTCGGTAATCTTAAAGAACCACTGTTCTAAATCCTTTTTGCCCACTTCGGTTTTGCAGCGCTCGCACGCACCGTTTACCACCTGCTCGTTTGCAAGCACCGTGTTGCACGAAGGGCACCAGTTCACATAGGATTTCTTTTTATAGGCCAGGCCGTTTTTGTAAAGCAGCAAAAACAGCCATTGTGTCCACTTATAGTAATCCTCGCGGCAGGTGGCGCACTCGCGGTCCCAATCATAGCTCAGCCCCAACGACTTTAGCTGCCTGCGCATATTTTCAATGTTGTCTTTTGTCCATTCATACGGATGGATGCCGTGCTTAATCGCGGCGTTTTCCGCCGGAAGGCCAAAAGAATCCCACCCCATTGGATGCAGCATGTTGTAACCATTCATCTTTTTAAAACGCGCTACTACGTCGCCGATGGAATAGTTGCGCACATGCCCCATGTGCAGATTCCCGGATGGATAGGGAAACATTTCCAGCGCGTAATATTTTGGCTTTTCATTTTTTTCAATGCGAAACGCACCGGATGCTTCCCATGCGGCCTGATGTTTTTTTTCTATCTCAGCGGCATTGTAATTCATTGCTCCCATTCCGTCCTTTCTAAATTGTCCTGCGGTTTTACAAGATAGCCTGTAATGTCGGTCCTTTTCGCGTCCGACCACAGATGCTCTATGGAATAAAACTCCCGGGTTTCCCCGCTAAATATATGCACAATCACGCTGTCGTAGTCCATTAAGATCCAATATGCAGTGGAAAACCCCTCTTTCCCAAGCGGGCGGATGCCGTCCTCGCGGGACAGTTTTTCGTCCAGCTCATCGGAAAGCGCCTTAATCTGCGTGGTGGACGAACCGGTGCAAATGACAAAATAATCTGCCATGGTCGTAAGTTCGCGGATGTCCAACACTTCAATATCCTGCGCTTTTTTCGCATCCAGAAGGTGTACGATTTTTCCCATCAATTCTGTTGAAGTCATCCAATCACCTCTATTTTATTGTTTTTCCCAGTCTTTCCCAACAACTAAAATGACTTTTCCGCCAGAGACCCGGTGAGCATCCACTAAGTAGGACTCCAGCCCCAAAAGCTTGCCAATGGTATTTGCATGCCCGTCGTCCTCCGCTGTAATGATACGGGAGGACGGATAGGTAATTGTTCCTGTATCAATCGTGTTTACCGTCTTATAGCCTGCATCAGAGAGTTCCTGCACAATGGCGTCTATATCTGCAGCGCCGTTTGAACCGTCCACAATTTCCACCTCCGTGAACAGCCGCAGGAAATTGGCTGTGTCGGAACGGCCTGCATCTGTCTTTGTCACCTCGCCGCTGTCATCGTTCATTAGTTTATCACGGCGCGCAATCTCTTTTGTATCCGCCCCGGAAGAATCTACTGTGAAGTAGGTTTCTATCAACTCTTCGTTGAGCGCGTCGTTGGGAACAAAATAGGAAAGGCCGTTCCGCATTTCCGCAACACCCTCAAGCCCCATGATGTTGATATTCTCCTTTTCAATGCCCATAATAAACGGCGCATATTGCAGCATCTGCTGATTGGAAAAGCTGGTTTTCACGCTCTTTGAAACAATGGAAATCATTTCAGGTATTTTCGTAACGCCTTTTAAGCTGAACACCTTGTCAATGACCGTCATAATAAAGTCCTTCTGTACCTGGTTGCGCTCCAAATCCCCCATTGCATAGCCCGTACCGTCGTTATTTTGCCGGAACCGCACCAGTTGTTCTGCCTTTGCGCCGTCCAAATGCTGCATGCCAGGCTGCAAATCAATGTGTAAATCTTGCCCCGGTGTGGGATCGTCATATTTCATTCTGCGCGGCACGTTAAATTCAATGCCTCCAATGGCATCGATAATATCCCGGAACCCCTGGAAGTTGACCATAATATAGTCATTGACCTCCACATCCAGTAAATATTCCACCGCATCATATACGTTTTGAATTTCCGGCACAAGCTCTCCATTTTTAAAAGAGATATAGCAAGAGTTGATTTTATGATCCAATCTATTGGTTTCAATATACGTATCCCGCGGGATTTGCATCATATTAAGTGTATTTTCTACCAAATTTAACTGCGCTAAAATGATGACATCAGTGCGGTATCCTTCCGCATCCACACCCAGCAGTAAGGCATTGATATAAGGCGTGTCCACATTGCCTGTTCCGTCTGCGTTTTCCGTGCGCACCTGATATACGTTCATAGACCACACCGAACCGATGATGCCTACGCAAACCAGCGCAAATACCAACGTAAACGACAATGTGTGGCGAAAATAACTTTTCATGCCATTTTTAGACATGTAACATCACCTGCTTAAATAATAGTTTCTGGTATCAATCGTATTGGGGTGTAGCAATGTGCCCCGTTTTAAAACCGATTTAATGGTCAAATCAATTTGATACACCAGCGCGCGGTCCAAATCGGTAAATGCCAGCTCCCGCAGCCGTTCCACACCATCAAAGTTTCTAAGCGGCTCCACCGCGTCTGCCACATAAATGACTTTTGTCAGCGGCGCCATAGCTGGCTTCCCAATGGTGTGGTAGTAAATCGCATCATAAATTTCCGGATCGTCCACGTCAAAAAACCGCTTGGCAACCTCGGCGCCCAAAAAGGCATGGACGAGTCCGTGCTGTTTTTTGGTCACCTCGTCCAGCGTCAAGCCGTAGTGATCGCAAAGCTCCAACATTTGCGGCGTAGTATAATTTTTGGCACAATCGTGCAAAAGGCCGGCAATTTCCGCCTTTTTTTCATCCACACCATAAAGCGCCGCCATTTTCACAGCGGTTTCCATCACCATAAGCGAATGATTATACCGTTTTTCTAAAAGCATGGTTTGGAGCTTTTGCCGCATAGTTAACGTGTCCATCTAAAGACCTTCCTTTTCGCAATAAAGATGGTGTTCCAAAATAAAATGTTCCACCCGTTCACTCGTTAAATATCGAATGCTGCGGCCTGCACGGATACGGTCCCGCAAAAACGTTGACGAAATATCCATCTGCGGCATGTCGCAAAGACGGACATCCGCGCTGTATTTTTTGCAAAACCGCGCAATTTCCCCGGAAATATTTTTTGCCTCCTGATAGCGGCGGTTGACAACGATAATCGTACATTCGCGCACCAGCGCTTCAAATTGATACCAGCTCTCAATTTGATAAAAAGAATCCGCACCTATGATAAAAAAGAGGTCCCCTTCTTCCTGAGAATGGAAATGCCGGATTAAATCAATGGAGTAACAATAGCCTCTGCTTTGGCGGATTTCAAAATCGGACACTGTAAACAACGGGTTTTGACAAACCGCCATCTTTACCATCTCATAGCGCAGCCACTTATCTGTCACAGGCTCCCCCGCTTTGTGCGGCGGCTTGCCGTTTGGCACAAACCGAACCTCAGAAAGGCCAAATGTGTCGGCCGCAAACTGTGCCATAAAAAGATGGCCATAGTGGATTGGGTCAAAGGTACCGCCCAAAATACCGATTTTTTTCGGCATGTCCTCACCTTGCCTTTGGCAGTTCAATGGTTTTTTTGTTGCGCGATTCTTTATACAGCACAAATTTTGAACCAATGACCTGCACTGGCTCAGACAGCGTACGGCGGGATACTTCCTCACACACGGCGCGCACATCCAGCAGCGCGTTTTCCAGCACGTGGATTTTTATCAGCTCGCGGTTTTCTAACGTATCGCGGATTTGCCGAAGCATGTTGTCACTGACGCCGCCCTTCCCCACTTGGAAAATTGCGCTCTGCCCATTTGCCAGGCCGCGCAAATAAGCCCTTTGTTTACTGCTCAACATATAGGGTGTTCCGCTCCCTTTTTATTCATTTCTACAAATTTTAATATTAATTTACATTATAGCAAACAGGAAGGCTATGTGTCAAGCTTACTGCAAATATTCAAATTCAATTTCATAAATTTTTACCAAGTCGCCCTCCTTGATCCCGCGGTTTTCCAGTTCCTGAATCACGCCCTTTTTCTGAATGGCGCGCTGGAAGAATTGTAACGATTCACTGTCCTCCAAATTGGTAGAGGAAAGCACGCGCTTTACCCACGGCCCTTCCACATAAAAGGTGTGGTTTTCCCGGCGCACGGTAAACGGCGCTTCTTCTTCTAAACGAATAATTTCGGGCTCTGTGTCGTCCTCGTCATACAGCTTGGGCACCGGGATGTCTAAAAGTGCACTGGACACATACCGCATCAGCGCATCCACGCCCTCGCGGGAAGCGGCTGAAATTTCAAACACCACATATCCGCGGCGGCGCATTTCTTCGCAAAAGCCATTGTAGACTGCGGCATCAAATACGATATCCTTTTTATTGGCAGCCACAATCTGTTTTTTTTCCGCAAGCTTTGGATTATACTGCTGAATTTCAAGGTTGATTTTGTCAAAATCCTCAATGGGGTTCCGCCCTTCTATGCCCGAAGCGTCCACCACATGGATGAGCAGCCGCGTGCGCTCCACATGCTTTAAAAAGGCATGTCCCAAACCGATGCCCTCACTCGCGCCTTCAATGATACCGGGAATATCCGCTATGACAAAGCTGTTTCCCAGCCCCAAATCCACCACACCCAAATTGGGCTCTAACGTGGTAAAGTGATAATTTGCAATTTTGGGCCGTGCATCGCTCACCACCGACAGCAAGGTGGACTTCCCTACATTGGGAAACCCGACCAGCCCCACGTCTGCCAAAAGCTTGAGCTCCAGCTTTACCTCGCGGCTTTCGCCCTCTGTGCCGCTCTTGGCAAATTTTGGCGCCTGGCGGGTGGGCGTTGCAAAATGACTGTTGCCCCAGCCACCCGAACCGCCCTTGGCAATGACAAGCGACTGCCCCGGCCGGTTAAAATCTGCAATCACCCGTCCGGACGCGACATCCTTTACAATGGTCCCCACCGGCACGGTAATGGTCAAATCCTCCCCCTTTTTGCCGGAGCATTTTCCCGAACGGCCGTCCCCGCCGTTTTGCGCCTTATATTGCTTCCGATAGCGAAAATCCGCAAGCGTGCTGACCTTGTCGTCCGCCACAAGAATCACACTGCCGCCGTCACCGCCGTCACCGCCGTCCGGGCCGCCCGCCGCCACATACTTTTCCCTGTGAAAGGAAACCAGCCCGTTCCCGCCGTTTCCAGCCTCAATATAGATTGCCGCCGTATCTGCAAGCATGTTTGTCACCTCATTTTTAAAAATATACAAAAAGGGGCTGACCTTATTGAAAGCCAACCCCCTAAAACGTTCAGCAAGCACAATTACTGCGCAATTTCATATACGCTGACTTGCTTTTTATCTTTCCCTTTTCGTTCAAATTTAACCTTTCCATCCACAACGGCAAAGAGCGTATCATCGCTGCCCTTTTTCACATTGATGCCAGGATGGATTTTCGTTCCACGCTGGCGAACCAAAATGTTACCAGCCAAAACAAACTGTCCGTCGCCGCGTTTCACGCCTAAGCGTTTCGACTCGCTGTCACGGCCGTTTTTGGTGCTGCCGACACCTTTTTTATGTGCAAACAACTGTAAATCCAATTTAAACATACCTTACACCTCCCGATTATCAATCGAAACATTCTCACAATACTGCGATTTTAGGTTTTCAAAAAACAACGCCATACTGTCAAGCAAAGCCGAAGCCTGCATCCGCTTGTCCGCAGGAAGGTCTTTGGGCAGCACAGCATATAAATAGCCGTCTTCAACCTCATAGCCAAACTGGATTTGTGCGACGCGTTCAAGCCCGGAAAGCACCATGTGCGAAACTGCCGAAAGTGCAGCGCACACAATGTCATTTTCCTCTGCCGCCTCGCTATGCCCTTCCATCACAAACTTGACGATGTTTTTATTTTGATCCCGGTAAATCGTTATATTCGTCATAATTTACGCATTGATTTTTTCAATCTTCACTTTTGTAAACGGCTGTCTGTGGCCCTGTTTGGTTTTGGAGCCTTTTTTAGGTTTATACTTAAACACAATAATCTTTTTTGCCTTGCCGTTTGCAAGAACGGTTGCATCCACACTTGCGCCTGAAACTGTGGGTGTGCCAATAACGGTCTTTTCGCCGGAAACAGCCAAAACCTGGTCAAATTTTACCGACTCGCCCTCGGCGGCGCCCAGCTTTTCCACATACAAAACATCTCCCTCAGAGACTTTGTACTGCTTTCCTCCAGTTACAATTACAGCGTACATTCAAAATGCACCTCCTTTTGTTCATCTCGCTAAATGCAGGGTACCGGAAACGGATTTAAGACCCTGTTTATGCGGTTACCGAAGTATTATACCACACATTTGTTTCATTTGTCAAACATTTTTGAAATATATTTCCAAATTTTATTATGGCCGCCGGTTGGTCCCCTCATACTGCGCAATGACAAGCGATTTTAACCCAGCCGCACGTTTGGCGTCCGACTCTGCTATGGCATCCAACACTTTTTCCGCCGAACAGCAAGCGCAGATGAGCTCCACCCGGTCATAATACACTTGCAGCCGAACATCTTTGCTGCCGCACGCGCATGTGAGCTTTCCCCTTCGTTTCAGCAGCAAAAGCCGCTCTGCAATATCCGCCGCCACAGGGTTTTCCAAAAAGTACGCCCCGCTCCCGGCATTTTTGGTCATCGCCGCAAGCTGTTTTGCATAGGCAGGCGCGGCGTGCTCTGTCTCCATACGCGTCCCAGCGTAAAAGGTTTCAAACTCAGTATAAGGGCATGCAAAGCAAACGAGCGGTTCGTTCCAAAATGTCTTTTTGCCAATCTCATAGCTGTGGACTTCATTGCATGCAAGGCAAGGCGCATAAAACGCATATCCGCCTTTTTTTACCTTCTGAACTGCAAGAAACGATTTTTTGCAGCCGCACTCTAATATTACGGGCTGGTTCCCCGAAAACTGGAAAATGTGGATATCGAAATGGGTCAGTTTGCCGCAAACCGGGCAGCAAAACAGGATGGTACGCGTATAATTTGCAATCATTTCATCTTTCTCCTTGGACATTTTATCCGATTAATTTGGTTTCTCTTGCGTAATAAAACAGGTATTGCTGGGCAAAGCCGCCCAAGTCTCCGAACTTTTCTTTTCCGCATGCAAGAATTTCTTTTGGCGTGGCGCCCGCATCCAAATACAGCGCCCGCATCACGCGGCTCACCCACACGTCAATGGGAAATGCATCGTGTTTTTTTAACGAAAACAGGAGCACACAGTCCGCCACCTTTTGCCCCACGCCTTTTACGCCAAGCAGTGCCCGGCGCGCTTTTGCAGTGGGCAGCGTTTGCAGCAAAGGCAGATCCAGCACGCCAGAAGCCACTTTTTTCGCAGCGTCCAATATGTATCGTGCCCGATAGCCGGCCTTTATCGGCGCAAGATCAGCTTCGTCAAGCGCCGCAAGCGTTTCGGCGCTGGGAAACGTATAATAGGTCTTTTGGCGGTATGAAATCCGCTCCCCAAACAGCCTGCACATTGCCGCAATAATTTTTTGGATGCGCGGTATGGTATTTTGCGATGAAAGTACAAAGGAAGCCAGGCATTCAAATGGTTCCTGGTTTAAAATACGGATACCCCAGCCATATTGCAGCGCCTGCTGCATCTGTATGTCGGTACTAAGGGTTCGTTTCACAGCGCCGTAGTCCCGCCCAAGGTCCAGATAGGGATACCAAACCGACCAAAACTGTTCTTTGGTGGTATTGGAAATGAAAAGCGTATCGCCGTCCATGGAAAGATTGACAACCTGCCCATATGCAACACCGGTAAAGCTTCCGTCCGGCTCAGGTTGCCAGCGAAAGCACTGCCCGCACAAAAACGTGTGTTCTAAGCAAAAATCCTGTACCCCCGAAACTGCCACACCGTCGCGGGTGGTTTCTACCTGCATGGCGGATCCTCCTTGTGTAAATTGTTTACGAGCGTTTGGTATTCCTCATAGGTGTACAGACTGTTTATCACGTCAAGCAGCATGTTGGAGGACACCCGCGCAGGCAGCCCAAGCGTCTGCACCAGCTTTTTCCGAAGTGCGCTGCTCTTATGCGTTCCCGACAGCCCCGCGGCAAACAGGTCGCTTTTTGATACGCGCCGGCCCTCATGCATATCCGGCGTACAGCCGCTTTTTTTAAGTGCATCTAATAAAACGTCGTCTTTAATACCTTCCACGCCTAAAAAGCCTTCTTTGGACGGTTTGTCCTTGCGTTTTTCTTTGCCGGCAACATCGGGAATATACGCATGCTTCACCGTCCCTTCCGACGCAATGTTTTTCACATAATTGCGGATTTGGAACCCTGCCCGGTCGCTGTCTGTCAAAATGATAATCCCCCGTTTTTGGGCAAGCGTTTTTATGAGCGCCGCCTTTTTTTTGTTTTTGTAAATGTCAAAGCCGTCTGTCGCAACAATCATGGTATCCACAAGCTGGCTCAGCTTAATTTTATCATATGTCCCTTCCACAACAATGGCTTCCTTCAGTTTTAACATGGCAGCCTCCAAACAATGCATCACTGCTCTTCAATAAACAGGTTTTCCACCCCTTGATAGGACCAATCCACCGTGGGCGTAACCGTCCCCTTTAAATAGTCCTGGTAAAGCAGCGTATTGGTTTCAAAATACAATGGGATATTGGGCATTTGCTCTAAAAACAGCTCGCAAACTTCCAAAAATCCTTCCATAACCGCAGTTTCTTCTGTGCACTGTGCTGTTTTCAAAATCGCATCCTGCAAGCCTTTGTCCATTTGGCCCGGCCATGCAGATAAATCATAGCTTGCCGGCAGGGTCTGCTTTCCCAAATATATATCATAGTCACCCTCTGCCACCCGCTTTTGCAGTGCGCTTGAAGAAAGGGCTTCCACTTCAATTTGAATTCCGCTGTTTGCCGCTGTCTGTGCCACATATGCCGCTACTGCACCAGCGGTTTTGTCAGCACTGTCAAATAGCAGAGAAAATCTCAGTGAAATCCATGCATCTTTATCCGGCTTATCCAAAACGCCGTCTGTATCCAGGTCCACCCAGCCGCCACGTCCCAAAAGCCCCCTTGCAGCATTTGCATCATAAACAGGCGCCGTATTTTCCGGATAAAAATATGCGTCGGGGTTGACCGGAACCTGCACTGCGCGGCAGTGCCCATATAAAATATCGTTTGCAATGAAACCCCTGTCGATCGCCGCACTGAGCGCCTGGCGCACTATGGGGTCTGCAAGCGCAGCATTTGTTTGATTGACACCTAGATAAACGCAGATATCATTTGTATATTCCACAATCCGGTGCGGAGTGGAAAAGGTAAACTCCCCATAACGGAATACCTCGCTTGTAATCATATCTGTTTCACAAATATTAAACGCGTATCGGGCCGCAGCGTTGTCTTTTAAAAACGACACTTCAATGTTGCTGATATAGAGATTCCCGCCGTGCCAGCCCTCATTTTTTGTAAGTGTCAGCGTCTTTTGCCTAAGCTTTTCTTTATATACATACTGTCCGGTCCCAACCGGGAAAAAAGAGGTGGTATCATTTTTAAACACCTCTGTATCTGTATCGGCCGGAAGAATAGGAAACGTTAACCGCGCGGCAAAATTGACCTCCGGCTGAATCAATTCAAACACCACAGCCGTATCGCCGGATGGATAATACCGCTTTATATTTTGAAAAAGCGGCGCATAAGCCGGGCAGTACTGGTCCATATTGTTGAGGGTCTCCACCACATCGCGCGCGCCAAATGGCGTCCCGTCATGAAACTTTATACCAGATTTAAGCGCCACCCTATAGCTGGTGCCATCGTCCGAGACGGTATAGTCCTCTGCCAGCACCGGTTTTATTTGGTGCTCAGGCGTTTTTTTAAAGAGCCCTTCATAAATGAGCATCAACATATCATAATTTTGCTTGCTCTTAGTCTTTAAAGGATTGAGCGTATCAGGATATACCGAGCACAGCTTGAGCACGCCGCCATCTACAGGGATGATGCGCCCCTCCGTAATGCCACCCGGCGTTTGTGTTGTACATCCGGCAAATGCGCCCAAAAACAAAGAAACGCCGCAAACCACCGCAAGCGTTTTTTTTAAAAAATGGTTCATTGTATTTTGATCCGCCTCACACTTGAATCCGTTTCACGTTCACACATTGATTCGTTTTATCATCAATTTCAAATACAGCGCCGCAAAGCTTCTGCTTGCCTTCTGCAAGCAGAAACCGCTGTGGCAGCTGTGTCAAAAACCGCTGCACAATAATCTCTTTACGCACCCCTAAAATGGAGTTCACAGGGCCAGTCATGCCAACATCGCTGATATAGCCTGTCTTTCCCGGCAGCACACATTCGTCCGCTGTCTGCACATGGGTGTGCGTTCCAAACACACAGGTCGCGCGGCCATCCAGGTAATGGCCCATTGCGCACTTTTCGCTGGTGGCCTCCGCGTGGAAATCTAAAATCGTGATATCCGCTTCGCCGTTCAGCTCCCGAAGCTTTTTATCCACCGCACGAAACGGGCAGTCCACATTTAAAATGTTCACCCGGCCAAGCGCGTTTAAAACGGCAATCCGCTTGCCCTTTACAGTTTTGACATAACAGCCGTACCCCACTGTCCCGGCTGGATAGTTTAACGGCCGAATGACTGGGCGGTTTAACAGCAGGCTCACCACATCTTTTTTGGCAAATGCGTGGTTGCCAAGTGTGATCACATCCGCCCCCGCGCCAAACAGCGCATCGGCAGCCTGTGCGCTTAGCCCTTTGCCGTCTGCAGCATTTTCACCGTTGACAACCGTAAAATCCACGTGTTCGCGTAAAAGCAACGATTTGAATTGATGGACGGCATAGCGCACGCCGTCGTTGCCGACGATGTCGCCGACCGCAAGTATGTTCATGAATGTTGACCCTTCCCTTTTTGCGTCATATATATCATTTACACAGCAGCAAAGCTTAACGTGTTTGTTCTACTGCTCTTGACTTTAAAATTCGCAGCCAGAAAAACATGACAATCGGGTAAATGACACTGCCCGCAATGAATTTGGAAAAATATCCGCCAATGACGTGCATCTGACCATTGAATACATCCCGGTAGCCAACAGCCTCCATCAGCTGATGGTAGGCAACAACGTTTAACACGATAAAGGCGATTGCCGCAATCATGAAAAGGTCAGCGCCAAACGACACCCGGCGAATCATCAAAAACGCCGCCAAGGCATTTAACGCACAAACGCACAAAGAGACAATCACATAAGTTTTCAGCCCATCCATGATTAGCCCCGGCGCGATCAGCCATGCCACGGCAAGCAGCAAAATGAAACATACATTGGCAAAAAAGAGAATATAGGAAAACCCGTTAAACCAAATATTCGCCTTTTCATAGCCCGTATGCCGGTCGGCAATATTACCGATAACGCTGAGCAGGAAAATGCCTCCGAATAACGCCAGATAGAGAGGCTCTGCCACTCCTGTCGGCGGAAACGGCCAATACAGTGCAATATAGGCAGTCAGGCCGACAAATCCAAATATCGCGCCATAAATAAACTTGTGTATGTGCTGTTTTTCCAAAAGCATAAAAAGAAATCCAACCGCGCAAAAAAATGCGATCCCCACATTGACGAAAAACATCCCAGTCAAATGGGTAAACGGCAAAAGTACGGCTACAAACAGCACCCCAAACAGCACTGCTAAAATTTTTCGCAAAATATTCACCGTTTTGTTCGCATCCTCTCCTGGCACACTGTTTACCGGCGGTTCAACATCAGGCGGTTCTGTGTCTGACAAATCCGGCGGGGGCACCACCGGTCCCGGCTCAAAGCTGTCTGCAAACGGCTCTGGGGCATCTTCGCTTTCCTCTTTTTGAAGCATCTCCAAAGGCAGCGGATCCACAACCGGCTCTGGCTCTTGCGGCACAGGGAACTCTGCCGGAGAATTTTCAGCTCCAACAGCAAAACTGTGTTCTTTTGGTATTCCCTCTTTATCTGAAGGTGTAGCCTGTCCCAAAGTATGGGCAATAAAGGGTGTGCCGCAATATTTGCAACACACCGCACTAGGTTCTATTTCGTGTTTGCATACAGGGCAAAAATGTTGATTGGTCATGTTGATTCCCCTATTCCGAATACGCTTCTGACACCAGTGTCTCCGAAGACAGCGGGTCTAAATACCATGCGCCGTTCATTTTGATTACACGTGTGGAAAAGAGTTGAGATGTCGCATTGTTTGTACCGGACAACTTTACATTGTACTGGATGTCAAACCCAGCGCTGATCTTTGCCCCCTCAAACAATGCGCCGATTACAGAATGTGCTTTAAGTGCATTTAAACTGCTCTCTATTTGTTCGCTGTCAAGCGCTGTCTTTTCTACAAGCTTGATTTCTTTGGTTACGTCATTGCCGTAACTTTCAAAAAAAGACTGCTGCGCACTTGCAAGCATCTGCTGCAAAAAGTCGTCGCTGCCATAATAGTATTGCCCCATCTGTGGGGGGAATGCAGATAAATATTCCGTTTTATCTGCCTGCATTAAACCATTGTAATAATGATTCACCGCGTCTATGGGGGACGCGTCAAACAAGAACATCGACGCCACCAGGCCGGCAGCAATGAGCACAATCAAAACAGGCACTACTACCCTTAACGGCCGACGTTTTCGGGGTACAATTTCGCTGTTGATAGAATCATAAACCGTCGTGTCCACACCCACCAGTGCGCCGCCCGTTTCTGGCACATCTAAAGCTTCCAGCGCGCTGCTGCCTTCCAAATCAGCCTCTGCGATGTCGGCAGGTGCCGTTTCGGCATCTTTCTGCACATCTAAATCAGCCGCTGTGCCTTCCTTATCACTCGCTTCAGCAAGCGGCTCGCCGCACACTTTACAGGTTTGGACACTGTCGTCATTGTCCGCGCCGCAGTTTTTACATATCATTTTAAACCCTCCCATACATGTGGTTGGCTGCAAATTTATACGGATAAATTGTATCACACGTTAAAATAGATGTCAAGGCGAAATGCAACGCTAAAAAAATTGGGTAAACTTTTATAAAAT
>JAJXRJ010000031.1 GCA_021629085.1 Oscillospiraceae bacterium
ACCTTGAACAAACTACCGATTCTTGGAAAGATAAGTGTAATTAAATGAACTGAGGTGTGGAAATTGGCGCCTATTTTCTCTCTTGCACAGCTAATTTCATTGTTATTTTCCAACGAAAAAACACACGTGTGCATTCACGACATGTCCGGGTTTTCCTCTGCCCCCATGCTGCGGGTGGACACCCAAAACCGTGTTCACGCCCAGCACATCTGCAGCTGTGCCAAACGCACCAAAAAAGGGCTTCGCCTATGCCTTTGGTGCAAACAAAAATCCATTGAGAAGGCAGTGCAAAAACAGCCGTATTGGGGTATGTGCCCATTGGGCATTGCAGAGGCGGTGTGCCCGATTGTGTTTGAAAACGAGCTTTTGGGCGTGGTCTATGTGGGAAATTTGCTGACCAGTGAAAAAACAGCAAAACAACGGATTGCCCGCGTGGCAAGCATAACCGGCGCTTCCCGCTCCCAAATGGCCGCAGCGCTCCCTACCTGCCAGGCATGTGCCGATATGGACCGATATCTTATGCTTGCCCAGTTTATCAGCGGATATATTTTATTGCTGTATCAACAGTTTGGACGCGAAACAGACAGCCAGTTCCACTGGACAGTGGAGCTTTTTAAAAACTATACCGATAGCTTTTTTAATCATGATTTAAGCATTTCCAGGCTTGCGCGGCTCTACCATGTCAACAGTAAATATGCCGGGCGGCTGTTTAAATCGCAGATGGGGCAAAGCTACAGCCAATATTTAAACCATTTACGCATTCGCTATGCCAAAGCCCGTCTGACAGAATCGGATGAAACAGTGCTTCGCATTTCTATGGATGCCGGGTTTAACAATGTCACCTATTTTAACCGCATCTTTAAAGCTGCCACCGGCCTCTCCCCCAACGACTATCGTGCACAACACCGGCGCTAAAAAAAAGCCTCCCAAATTTGGGAGGCAAGCAATGATGATTGGAGAGAAAAGGCCGCAAGCACACCTTGCGGCCCTTGCCACTGCCAGTTCCGTTCCATTATTAATATAAGGGAGAGCGAGAGAATCATTTGGCAGTGTGTGAAAAAAGTTTTTCAAACATTGTGCTTTTTGCTCTTTCCAAGAATAGTATAGCATGTGCATGCATGATGCACAAGATGCCAATTTTGTCAACTTTTTTTACGTTTTTTGCCTGCTTTTTAAAGTTTTTATAAAAAATGTCCACAAATTAATCACAGTCTGTGTGTTCTGTCACTATGGGCGGCCGTCCGCTTTGTGCACCATCTAAAAACTCCACCGTGTTTGCAATCGTTAATCCCTTTACATTGCGGGCATACAGGCCATGTGCCGGCAGGTGGCCGTAATTGTATGGGTCGGGGTAGCATCTGCCGCAGGGGATAACTGGGCCATTTATGGCAGGATACGTTTCCAGATTGCGCACCTTAATCTCTTCTAACAAAACATTCTCAACCATTGCGCCGTCCTGCACATTGATTTGGCTGGCACGCCGCGCCTCTTTTACCTGCACATTGCGCACCGTGATATTTTCAATTTTCCCCATTTTTGCATTGGAATCCAGGGTTTTACGGTTTTGCAATAAAATGAAAATGGGGGTGTTCACCTGATGGACGATGTAGTTTTCAAAGGTGATATCGTGTACAAACGCGCCGTCGTTGGACTCTACATTTACCGCGGAAATGGGATATCCGCCCTCATCCGGATATCCGTGCACCGACGCGCCCGGATGCCGCTTGACCGTGATGTTTCGAAACGACACATCATAAATATCCCCCACTGTTTCCGTGCCAATTTTGGTTGCGTTGCAGGTGGTTGCCAAAACGCAGTCCGATACGCGGATGTGGAACATATCCCTTCGCGTATTAGACGGGTCCTTAGGGTCAAAGCTTTTTAAGCAGATGGCGTCGTCGCCCGTTTCAATGTCGCAGCCAGTAATTTCCACATTCCGGCAGGAGTTTAAATCAATGCCATCGGTATTTTGGGAAATTAGGTATTCAGGATTTCGAATGGTGACACGATCAATTTTCACATCCTCACAGTTGTTGAGGTGGAAGGTCCATGCAACAGAATCCGTAATAATCACATCCTGCAAAAAAATGCCGGAAGAATCGGAAAACCGCAAAACCCCATGTGGGCGGTAAGAGGCCAGCCGCTTTCCAACCATGTCGTGATATGCATAGCCGCTATCGCAAAGCGTACCGCCGCAAATGCGGATGTTTTGCACATTTTGCGCCAAAAGCAGCGGCTGTAAGCTGCAATCTTTCCAATCGGTGTAAATTGGGCTGGCAGTCAGCTTTGCGCCGGCATCCAATTTTAAGTCGCTGCCAGACCGAAGCAGCAGGCTGGTCACCACATATTCCCCCGCCGGGAAAAACAGGGTTTCTCCCGCTTTCGCTGCCTGGTCAATCGCTGCCTGAATGGCGGTTGTGGTTTGCGCCACATCTGTTTTGGCCGATAAAGCCGCATCAATGGTAAGCATCAAATTTCTTCCCTTCTAAGTGTTTTTTCTCAGTTTCCAAAGTGTGGACAGCGGCGCACACGACGCCGTACCGTCCCACAAATAGGCCCGAAGCTCGCTGCCCTCATCAATTTCTTTGTCGCTTAAATCTATAGTGAGCATCAGCTCTGGTGACTGTAAAAGGTTCGTACGTGTTCCCACAACGGTTTTTATAAGCATTCCATCTTCATAATACGCCAGCACTGGCTGGGCAAACTGTGTTTGTTCCAGATTGGTGTGAATGATTGCAGTAATTGGTGCGGCGATGAGCGTGTCGGTTTCCATCCCGCACGCCACTGTTAACACCGGCTCACGCCCCTGCGCGGCAACAGAGTGCACCCGCGCGCCGTCTTGTGTTGGCTTTGTGGTTGTGGAGCGGTATTCCACATACAGCAGAAGTTCTTCTTTTCCCGCGTCCGAAAGCCGTTTCACCAGCTCAGTTACGTCAATTTCAAAGCTGCCCGTCACAGCGTTATAGCCCGCGCTTGCCGTCGCCTCCGCATTTTCTGCAATTTCGGGTGAATCAGTACCAAACCCGTCTATCACTTCATAGATGTAAAAGCTGCCGCCCATGTTGATTTTTGCAATATTGAGCGTGAGTACTGCGCTTGTCACCATCCGCAGCCGGCCGGTGTCCAGCCGGTAATACAGCCTGCTGGTCGCCCCGGTGGAGTTTACATTGAGCGCGTGATACCCACCGCCGCTGGAAGCCTGATTGACATACTTCGTGGTGGTGCCGTCCGCATCTGTCAATACATACACCTCTTCTGCCGGGATTGTGCTCATTTGTGACGGTGTGTAAAATGCGCAGTCCGCCAATGTCTCCCACAGCGCAGTAAAGGTGACAGGGTGGGATGGCATTGCAAACGTCTCGCCTGGCAAATAGACGTGAACGCCGTCTGACCAGCCGGCAAAGCGGCAGCCAGTTTTTTGGAACGGGTTTTGGGGGATGGACAGCGTCTCTCCCGCCGCCAGGCAAGACAGCGTTTGGGTTTCCCCGTCGCCGGACGACAGTGTGATTGGATATGTCATTTCATACTCCACCACAATTTGCGGCGGCCGGGCAGACTGCACACCTAAAATGCTATACAGCCACCCATATGGATTGTTGCGTTCCGGCTCTGCTTTTAGCATCAGGTTGATTTCGTCTGTAGAGAGGTCGAGTGATGCAACATAATCTGTGATGTCAAAGCTCCAGGTGGTCCAGGCCGTTTCTGGCTTGACTGTCTGTGCAATCACAGGCGTTTCGCCGGTTTGCGGGCTGTTTTGATAACAGATGGTATCTGCATCCCATCCCTCTGAAACTGGATAAATGCTCAGCCGTGCGCCGTATTTTTCCCGCCGTCCAGTGATCTTTAACGTGGCGGATACAATCCGCTTATCCGCATTGCTTTCCAAAGAAGCCTTGTAAAACAGGCGGTCGTCAATCTGCACACCATTGTATTCGTTTGTGGCGATTTGATCCACCGCATAGGCGTCAGTTTCCAGATTGGCTGTATTTTGGGTTGGGTTTTCCAAACTCACCCGCCCTACGCTTTGCGCGTCAATCGCAATGGTGCGCGGCTGGAAACCCGCCAAATACGCATCGTAGTCAAACTTGTCATATTCATACCGGATGGTCCCGTAATAAGTGCCTAAAAGTGCCTCGTTTGAATTTTTAGAAAATGCGATGGAATTGATAATCCGGTTGGAGGGCAGCCCAGGCACCACATGCCAGGTCTCGCCGCCATCCAAAGATTCATAAAGCCCGGGGGAGCGGGTTCCGTTTGCTGTGCACCGCCCGCCGCAAAGCAGATGATTGGGATTTTTTGGGTTTTGCGCAATGGCCTCCATTAAGCAGGCCGCGCCATTCCCCTTCACCAGGCCGTCCCCTTCGTCAAAGGTTGTGATGCTATTCCCGTCAATTTTTACAACCGAGCCGTTATAACATCCCACAAAGGCCACATCTGGGTCATTGACATCCGCAACTGCACTGCGCGGGTCAGACATTTCTGCAATTTTTGTCCAGGTTTGGCCGCAATCGCGCGAGCGGTACATCCCCTTCCCGGATTTTCCGTATACTACGTCCGGGTCAGCGCCTGACACTGCGAGGATGGTCACCTCGTTTTCCTCCCATGTCTCACCGCCGTCATAGCTTGTGACATGCGAGGTGTAGATAATATCCTCATCCTCAGGATGGAACCGGATGAGCCGGTAAGCTGAATCAGACTCGGCACCTGCAATCTGCGTCCACGTCTTGCCGCCGTCATGGCTTTCGCTCAAAATCTGTTCCGCCCACTCCCCAAGCGCGATCAAGATATGCCCGTTCTTGTGGGGGTTTAGCGCAACGCTGCCCACTGTACGGGCATCCTTATAGCGGCCAATGCCATCTATCATCTGCATAGCCGGCAAGCTTTGCGGCTGATACGGCGAGGTGGTAACGCCGAGGCCTTTGTCCACAAACGCAAAATAGAGCGTGCCGTCCGGCGCAAAGGTAAACTCGTTGACATAGTTGCCAGAATAGCCCGAACTGCTGTATGCAAAATTTTTCCCGCCGTCGGTGGATCTGTAAATGATGTCGCCAAAGGAGTAAAATACAATTTCCGGGTTTTGCGGGTCAAACACAATCCCCTCTGCATAATACCCGGTTGTGCCCTTTGTAGCGATATCCTGATTGGCCACCTTGGGGGTAATCCAGCTATCACCGCCGTTTTCGCTCACACGGAGCGGATAAGCCATTTGCGAATAGATGAGATACAGCCGTCCCGTTGGGCCAAATTCAATTTTTACAGGCGTGTTTTTGCTGGCATAGCCCGGTTCGTTTTGCTTGCTCCACGTCTCACCTTTGTCAAAGCTCTCATAGAGCCCCTTGTCAGTCCCGCCAAACACCGCAAGGTAATGGTCCGGATTTTGAGGGTCCACGGCAATGGAAGTTACACTGCCGGACATTCCCCCGTTTTTTGCACTCCACGTTTCGCCGCCGTCAAACGATGCCCAAAGGCCGTCCGCCTGTGCAGCCAAAATTGTGCTGCCATCCTGTGAAACGTCTAAATCCCACACGTTGGAGGACGTCTGAACACCGCCCAAATTTTCCCAGCTTGCACCGCCGTCGGTGGTTTTCTGCACACCAGCGCCGGTGAGTGCATACAGATTGCCCGCCGCGTCAAACTGGAGCAGCTTGCCGCATGCCCCCACTGCAATATCTGCAGAAAGCACCTGTTCCCAGGTTTTGCCCGCATCCGTCGTCTTGTAAACGCCGTCTAACGTTGTAGCTGTAATTTTATCAGGTGCATTTTTTGCCGTTTGTACCAGATAGGCCGTTTGCGCCTGCGTGGGGTGGAATGTGATGTCGGGAACCGACCACATGTAGATGTTATTGTTGATAGAAACCCAATTTTTCCCGCCGTCATAGCTCCCCCACAGTCCGCTCATATCCGTTCCCATCAGCATCAAATCGCTGTCCACTGGCGACATGGCAAAGCTCATAATAATCTGCCCGCCCTCGCCCGCACGCCGGCCAATTGCCGCTTCTGCTTCCGACTGCATGTGGTACATGGAAAACCATGGCGCATATCGCGTACTTTTGAGCGACTCGGCGTACGGCTCAAAATAAGCGTCTGAATGTTCGGGAATACTTCCCGGATCGTTTTGCTGTGCATAGGATATTCCGGATAGCGTTCCAAACAACATGCAAAGCACCATTATAAAAGCGAATTTCCGTTTCATATGCCACCTACCGTTTCAAAAATAAAAGTCCAATCGGCAAAGAGCAATGCCCCTTGCCGATTTAAAAATTCCTATTTTGTTGTAATGATAACTGTGCTGGATGCTTCGTCCCAATCCACCGTCGCGCCAAGCGACTGTGCGATAAACCGCACCGGAACCAACGTGCGGTCATCCACCACCGTGGGCGCAGCGTCAAGTTGTATCGCTTCGCCGTTTAGCTGTGCAGTATCGCTGCCAATGGTGAGCACAATGGTTGTGCCATTTTGCGTTGCAGTGACGGTTTGGGTGCTGTCCTCCCATGCAATCTGTGCACCCAAAATTTCAAAGATTTTACGCATAGGCACCATCGTGCGGTCATTGATGGTGGTAGGTTCGGTGTCAAACACCACCGCCTTGCCGTTAATCTCCACCCTGATTTTCCCGGTCGGCATCCGGTCGCTGAAATCCACCTGAAGCGTATTGTTTAAATACTGCTTAAATTTGGGGTACTCATAGAGGATAACGCCATAATAGGTACCCAGGAACACTTCGTCGGACACCGGGGAGAACACAATGGAGTTGACCAGGCGGTTACAGGGCAGGCCCAACACTACATGCCAGGTTTTACCGCCGTCTAATGTTTCATAAAGCCCCGGCGTTTTGGTGCCGCTGGCACTGCACCGGCCGCCCGCCAAAATATGGTTTTTATCCTTTGGATTTTGCGCAATGGCTTCCATCAGACAGGCCTGGCCGTCAAACTTGGCAATGCCCTCCGCTTCGCCAAAGGTTGTCACCGTTGTGCCGTCCACCTTTGCCACGGTCCCGTTGTAGCAGCCAACCCAAATGACATTCGCATCAAATGCATCTGCCACCATGGATTTAGGTTCTGAGGTTTCCGCCAGCTTGGTCCAGGTTTTGCCCTTGTCTTCCGAACGGTAAACGCCCTTGCCGGATTTCCCGACTAAAATGTCAGGGTTTACCGGCGACACATCAAAGATAGATACCTCATTTTTCTGCCAGGTGGCGCCGCCATCATAGCTTGTAAGATGGGTGGTATAAATGGTATTGGGATCGGTTGGATGGAATTCAATCAGCTTATAGGCCGATTTCGACTCCGTACCCGGAATCTGCGTCCAGGTTTTGCCACCGTCTTTGGATTCCGTTAAAATCTGTTCCGCCCATTTGCCAAGCCCAATCAGCATCCGGTTTTTGTCATGCGGGCTCTGTGCAAAGCTGCCGATCGTCTTTGCTGTCAAATAACTGCCCACACCGGACACCATCCGCATTGCCGGGCGCTCACCCGTAGCGGTATAGGGTGCAGTGGATTCCCCCAGCCCTTTATCCACAAACGCATAGTGGATGCGGTTTTCATCATCAAATACAAAGTTGTTGGTATAATTGCCTGAAAATCCAGAATTGCTGTATTCAAAGTTTAAGCCGCCGTCGGTAGATTTATAGACAATGTCGCCAAAGGAGTAGAACACAATGTCCGGATTATTGGGGCTAATCCAAATGCCCTCTGAGTAGTAACCGGTTGTGCCCACCGTTGCAATGTCGGTGTTCGCAATTTTAGGTGTGTGCCAGGTTGCCCCCATGTCAAAGCTCACGCGCAGAGGATAGGACATTTCCCGGTATACCAGGTATAACCCCGGAACGCCGTCCGCCCGCGGATTGCCAAACAGCACTTTGACCGGAGTGTTTTTCGATGCATAGGTTTCATACGGCTTGGACGTCCAGGTTTCGCCCTTGTCAAAGCTCTCATACAGCCCTTTATGATCGCCGCTAAACACAGCGAAATAGTGGCTGTCGTTGGTGGGGTCCACCGCAATGCTGGTTGCTGTTGCGTTTTCAAAGTCCCCGTTTTTGCGCTCCCAGGTTTTGCCGCCGTTAAACGACGCAGTGATGCCGGTTTTGTCGCACACAGTCAAAATGGTCATACCGTCGTCTGACACATCGATGTCGCTCATGTTTCCTTCGCCCACAACGCCTAAGTTTTCCCATTCTGTGCCGTCGGCAGATTTTAAAAGGCCCTCGCTTGTGAGCACATATAAATTTCCGGCAGCGTCAAAATCCATCACGCGCTCTGAAGAAGAGCTTGTGGGCACTTTTACGTGCTTCATCTGCTCCCAGGTTTCACCGCCGTCAATGGATTTATAAATGCCGTCTAAGGTTGTGGCATCCAGCTTTTCCGGCGCACCCTTGGAGCCCTGCACCAGATACACCGTTTCCTCCTCGGTGGGATGGAAAATGATGTCTGCCACCGTCCACAGATTGATGTTGTCGCTCACGGCAAACCAGCTTTCGCCGCCGTCGTGGCTGGACCAAAGGCTTGCCATATCGGAGCCAAACATCATCCGTTTGGGGTTTACGGGCGACGCCGCAATGGTGAGGATAATCTGTCCGCCCTCACCCGCCGGCCGGCCCATGGCCTGCTCCGCCTCCGACTGCATGTGATACATGGTATACCAGGGGGTATACCGCGTGGTGTTGAGTGATGTCATATACGGCTCAAAGCGTGCCGGGTCTCCCGCGGGGATTTCACCGGGGTCTTCCACCCTCGCAAATGCGGGGGTGGAGACACACAGCAAAGCCGATAAAAGCATTGCAATCCCTTGTTTCAATGGTTTCAAAGTACAACCTCCTTACGCGCTGTTACTGCGCCTCTGTTACCACTTTGATGTAGGGGGCGCGCTCGCCGTTTTTATAAGCAGTGGCATAAATACGTGCACCGTCGTGGCCGTTGTTGCCGCCCTTTTGCGACCCTGTCCGGTAATCCAAGCAGAGTTTTAACTCCGTCTGTCCGTTTAAAAGCGCCTGCTGCACATAAGCGGTGATATCGAATCCAAGCTCGCCCGTGATCGAGTTGTAGCTATACGACTCAGATGTGAAAATTGGCGTTGCGCCAATTTCTGGCAGCGTGTCGGGAGTAAAGATTTCCTCCTCCCAGCCGCTTACTACATCATAAACCCGGAAGCTGCCGCCTGAATTGATTCTGCCAATATTGACCACAAGCTGTGCCTCGGTTACGTTGGCAAGTGCGCCAACATCCACTTTGTAGTACAAAACTCCCTTTGATGTTGTAGAATTGGTGTTGATAAACTGTAAGCCCGACGAATCGCCTGCTTCAATATTGTGATTGACCGTGACTGTAACGCCGTCCACAGCTGTGGCCACATAGGCCTCGTCTGTAATGGTGAAGCGCTTTTCACCGCCGGCGTCCTTCCACTGGGCGGTAAATACCACGTCTACGGCATCCATCAGGTATGCATCACCCGGCTGATATACCGTTGTGCCGTCCGACCAGCCCGCAAACGCAAAGCCCAGACGTTCAAAGGTATTTTCCGGAAGGGTGATAGTTTCGCCCTGTTCTGCACTTAGCGCTGTGGGCGCCGTACCGGTCGCACCGTCTCCGCCAACAAAGGTAGCGGTGTATTTGTCTGGATCCACCGGCGTATCGCCGCCTTCGTTAAATTCAATCATCAAATAGGGCGGATGTCCGGAATTGTAACCGCCAATGTTGACGATTTCGTCCTTTTTCTCATTATTGGAAGCCGGGCAGGACAGCATGATGCTAAACACCATGTCGCCGCTCATAATTTCTTTTACATAATTTGTCAAGTCAATTTCTTTTTCGGTTGCTTTAGACTCGTACACAATGCTGCGGGTAAAGAGCGCATCCGGCCCAACCGTAGGCGCATTGTCATAGGAAATACTGTTTTTGTTCCAATCCATTAAAACTGGCTGTACAGTCAGCGTACCGCCCGATTTCATGCCGCGCTCGTAGACCATGAGCTTGGCAGAAGTGATGTTCTTGCCTTCAAGCATGCTAAGGTCGGTCTTATAGAACATCTTTCTGTCATATTCCACGCCTTCATAGGTAGTGGTACCGATATTGTCGTACACATCGCCGGTTGCAGTGTTGCTCTGGTTGCCCGGGTTGCTGATATCAATCACAGCCACATCGGTTACCTCTGCCTTGTATGGGCTGGTAATCTCCACCTCGCCGCCGTCTATGGTACAGCCGCCCTTGATATAAATCAAGCTGCGCGGAGACTCATAGCTGGAGTGTACAATGGCATACGTAGCGTCAGCGCCGCCGGTCTTGTAGTCGATAACATCGTCAACCGTGGCTTCTTTCATAACCACTTCGCCGCGCACCACTTCGTAAATATAGCCCTTGGTATCCTTTGCAAAGAAGGTGTCAAGGTAGGTGTCAAGCGCTCCAGTATTGCCGTCTTCTAACTCCCGCAAAAGCTTTGCCAGGTTAGAGGTAAAGCGGATGTAGCCGTCTTGTTTAATGTAAACGGCACCGCCGTATACGCGGCCGCTGGAGTTAAACGAACCTGAAGTCAACACTTGTGTTTTGGTTTCATAGTCATAGTATTTGGAGAGTGCGGTGAGCTCTCCTCTCAAGTTGGACGAATAGCGTATCACATCGCCCACTTTTAAGCCTTCTAATAGGCTTTCTTTTTTATCGGTTACCAAAACGCCCGTTTCAGAACCCGATTTATAAACCATCAGTTTTTTATAAATATCACCTTGTTCGTCAATCGCTGTAATGATGCGGCTCACCACACTCAGTGTGCTGTCCGACCCTACCGACTCTGTTTTTCCATAGCCTTTGATAAAGATGATATCGGCATCCGGTTTTTCCATGCCAAACGCATACACATCAACGTTTAAGTTGCTGTCGTTTGCAATGCCGCCGCTTAGCCGCTCATATTCGTCAAAGTTTTCCGGATCCTCTGGTTCATAAACCACCAGGCACTCAGACCAGGAGAACGGATATTTCCCGCCGAGCGTGGGGGTTGATTTATAGCGGATCGTGCCGGATGCATCGCCGTCATAGCGTTTCACCAAGCTGTTGTCGTCCTCATCCTCTGTTTTTGTCGCAGTGTCGACCAGGATAATCTCATTTTCCGCATTGGTTTCAAAATAAATGCCCTGGCGTTCAACCTTGCCCTCTGCGTCAAACAGCAGTTTCATGAATTCTTCTTCTTCCACGCCGGATTTTCCGTCCACCTTGAGCTTGTCACGGCAGTTCATCTGCATGGTTTTATCAAAGCCTTCCACCAAAAGGGTGAGCTCCACAGGGCTTCCAGGAGCCTCATCCTGATAGGCGTCTAATACAAACCCCAGTTTGCCGACATCTGACGTTTTGTTCACCGCTGCAATGTTGCCAAACGCATCCAGATAAAATTCACCGGCAGCACCAAGCTCATATGGATCCTCATCCACATACACATCGCTGAGCACGCTGTAGAATTCACCATCTACGCACACTTCACGCATATAACCCATCCCGTCCGAAAGCTCTTCAATCGTCCCGCTGACAGATTCCGTAGAAACAATCGCTGTCACCACTTCGCCATCCAAGCTTTTGCACACGGAAATGACATCCCACTCCCCAATATCAGAAAGTGCATAGTCGTCGCCAAATGCATCCACCAGGCGGTAAATGACATCGCCAGCCTGCTCGTCTAACTCCAAATTCCGGTTTGCGCTGAATTTGTCATAAATCGTCTGCGTCTCTAAATTGACACTGGATACCACCAGTGTTTCATATTTCGTGATAAATGCAACCTCATAGTCGCCGTCTAAATCATTGTCCACCAGACGGATTTCACCGGCTTCCATGTCAAACATCTCCGGCGTCACTTCAGAAAACGGCACCGCGCGGCCATTGTAAATAACAGCGGTTTCGGGTGTAATTGTAATCTGTTTGACGCGGACAGAATTTTCTGTTATATAAGACAGCAAAATTCCCGTACCATGCTGCATGGCGCCTTCATTTCGCGCTGCGGGGATGGTGAAAATTTCATTTTCGCCCGCATGGTATCCCGCGTACACAATGGTTCGCCGCGAAGAGGTATCCCTCTCCTCATAGTATGCCTCCACTTGGTAGCCCAGCAGTCCGTCGCAGGATGCGTCGTCAACATTGTAGGACACGCCGTCTATCAAAATCGTATTTTTGGTGCCAACGCCGCCTGATAACGAAGCGGTTCTTGTGGCAGTTACAATTCCATTGATCCGATAAATATCAAACTTTTCACTGAGCAGTGTCACATCCCGGTCGGTTTTGTAGGTGACGTCACTGCCGTAACTGTCCGGTTCAAACAGCGGTGCATTGAGCGCACCGTAAATGAAGTCAAATGCGGTGTTATAAGTGATGATACCGTCGTTGTTGGAAGATGGCACAACCCTTATAATCTGTGCCCGTGCCGCCGCCGCGATATAGCCTGTGGGGTAGCCGCCGTTGTTTAGTGCATACGGCTGATAGCCCAGAAGCTCCACAAGGATTTTAATCGCTTCATGATAGGTGATAAAGTCGTCCGGGCGGAAGGTGTCTTCCGAATCGCCGCTCACCACGCCCAGCTGTTTTGCAGCGGCAATCGCAGCATAATATGGGCTGTTTTTGTCCACATCCGAAAACAGCACCTCCCCGGCTTCAATTCCTTCGGGCAGGTTTAACACCCGCATTGCATACTGCACAAACTCTGCGCGGGTGATGCTCTCATTTAAGTTCCCGGGAAGCTGGTCTTCTTCATGCAGAATCCCGGTTTTTGCAAGCATTTTTAACACGTCGAATTCATACGGGTCTTTTACCACTTCCGCATTGCCGGAAGACTCTGGCCTGGTGGTAATTTCCAAATATGGGAACCCGCTTGCATGCGCAACGCCCTGTATATTAATGCGCGAATCTGTCCCCTCTTCTTTTGGATGCACATATTCCGCCATAATGTTAAACGTTGTCTGGCCGTTTTGCAAAAGCGCGTCCACATAACTTGTGACGTCTATTTCAAACGGCAGGTAGTTTCCTGAACTGTAAACTGTTTCCGGAATGACTGCAATGGGCGTCGCATCCATTTTGGGCCGTTTTGCATCAGTCAATGTGGAAGTCCAGTTTTCATTTACCTTGTAAAAATTGACAGCACCGCCGCCCGCCTGCACCTTTGCTGTAATGTGCAGTGTTGCAGAACGAACTTTGCCTTGCACTTCGCTTAGGTCAGTCTTGTAATAGAGCGTTGCACTGGCTCTGTCCGCACCGCTGCCGCGCAATGTTCCAATCTGGTCCTCTTTTTGGTTGAACCCGCTGGCAATTTGGCTGGCTGCATTCCCGATCCGTGCAGAATCGGTAATTTTAACGGTGTAACTATTTGCCCCGCTCGCTGCAAAAACAGCCGGCACAGTGCAAAGTCCCAGCACAAGGGCCAAGGTCAGGCAAAGGCTGACAACTGTGTTTACCGCATGATTTTGTTTGTTCATTGGTCTTTTCCCCTTTAACACATATTGAACCCATCTGGCAATTTTTAAATGACAATCTTAACCAGCTGATTTTCTTCATCCCAATCCACGCGGGCACCCAGCGCCTGCGCAATAAAGCGCACCGGCACCAGCGTGCGGCCGTCGATTACCACAGGCTCTACATCAATCTCGCTGGCCGTTCCGTTAACCGTGATGGTCTTGCTGCCAACTGTCAGTTCCACTGTGGTGGTTTCCACCCGGTAATGATCGGACACTGTGCGGACTGCCGTTACAGTCTCGGTCGCTTCGTCCCATGTAACGTTTGCACCGCAGGCTTCAAAGATCTGCCGCATGGGTACCATGGTCCGGTCGCTTATCAGCGTGGGCGGCACGTCAAAGCTCACAGGCTGATTGTTAATAAGCACCCGGATATCGTCGTACGCATTGGCAAACAGAGGGTTTTCCTCAGCTGGCGCGCCATACCAAATGCCGCGGCCGCTCGTTCCAACATACACAACGCCAAACGATTGGCGGTCACCCTCTATGGTGTAGGCAAACGGGATTTTCCGGCTGCCTTCCATTCCGTAAATTTTCAGCCACGTTTCGCCCATATCCACCGAGCGGTAAATTCCCTCTTCGCCATTTTGAAAGCCGTATACATACACGGTGGGGTTCTCTCTGTCAGGCGCTTCTTTTCCAAATCCAAAGGTAATAACACGGTCAAATCCGTCAACCTTTTTAAAGGTATCGCCGCCGTTAGAGGTGCGCATCAGGCCTGAAGAGGAGGCCATCCACACCTCGCCCGCCAAGTTGGGGGCAGATTTAATTTGATAGGCTTCGTCAAACTGTGTGGTCAAATTCCAGGTCTGGCCATAGTCTTCGCTCCTGTAAAAGCCATTTTCTGCAAACAGATAAAGCACATTGCCCTCTATCTTGTCCGCTGCAAACAGCGCTTTGGTATCCCACTTGCTGGAAGTGATATTTCCCGGTGCGCCGCTTGAAACAGTCCAGGTCTCTCCTAAGTCCATAGAGACATAGGGCGGCTCTTTTTGTGGAATAATCACAATGACCGGAAGTCCCGTATCAGGGTGCGGGGTTGCGCAAACCTCCACCCGTCCGATATCCAGCTCCTTCCCTTCCGCGGAGCCCGGGAATGCGGGGAACTCCCGCCAGGAAATACCGTTATCTGTGGAATAAACGCCGGTACCCTTTGAAATGCGAACAATAAAGTTGGGGTCTGACTCCATCATGGCCGTCCGCGTGTGGGTGGATTTGGGCGGCAGCATCTCATTGGGATACTGCGTCGGGTCGGTCCAGCGGTTGCCCATAAAGTCATAGTCCGAACTTAAGAGCCGTGCGCCCTTGGTGGGACACAGCAGCATGGTATTCACGCCGTGCTCCACGCCTAAAATCGGGTTGGTCCAGTTGCACGGGCTTGCCAAAATATCGTCTGTTTGATAGTGGTTTTGCCATCCGCCCATCCACACAGATTTTGTGTTAAACGGATCCATTTCAATCGCGGATACATTGGCAAAATACCCGCCCCACTCAATTCTGGGCACGGTGTGGTTGTATATGGAATCGTCGTTCACTGTCCGCCAGCTCTGGCCCCCGTCCGTCGTCACATACACATGCTCGCCATAAGAGCCCTCCGGACCGTTGTGATAATTGGTCACAATAAAATCCGGGTTTGCCGGATCGACTGCCACCTGCGTAAAGTTCCCGCCCGCAATGGGAGAGATGTTTTCCCAGTTGCCGTCACGGTAGCGCAAAAGGCCGTCTGCACCGGCGCCGGCAAACAGGGTGCCGTCATTGGTAAGTTTCAGTCTCGCCACGTCTTTCGGGGAATTGTTTAACATCTCCCACGTGGCGCCCGCGTCATTGCTGACATATACACCGCTCTTTGCAACACTGGCATAAATGCGCTGGGTAACGCCATTTGCCACACTATTTGCATCAAACACCAGCGTACGGACATCAATTTCATTGCGGACAAGCGCAGTGGGGTCTGCACTCTTCTGCCAGGTCTTCGCCCCGTCGGTGCTCTTATAAATTCCCGCGTCCCTGGTTGCTACAATCACAATATCGCTGTTATTGGGGTCAACCGCAATACATTCGCCGTATTCCCTGTAAGTCTGGTTTGCAGCAAACTTTTTATTGAGCCCTGTAAATGTCCAGGTCTCGCCACGGTCGGTGGATTTTAGCACATCGCTGATCTCATAGCCTACTCTGTCATCGCTGTAGCTTCCGCAACACAGGTAAACCACATCGGGGTTTTGCGGGTCCACCGCAATGCCGTCAATGCCCAGCAGGTTTCTCTGGTCATAGGGCAAAATATCAGTGATGGGCGTCCAGCGGTTTAAGTCGTCTTCCCAACGATAGGCACCGCCCATATCCGTGCCCATGTAAACAAGCCCCTCTTCTTTAGGGTGGAATACAATGTGCGTGGAACGTCCCGTGCCGCCCTGCGTCACTTGCTGCCACACATAGGGCGAATTTGGATCCAACGGCTCGGGCGGATTTGCCGGAAGCGGAATCGTGGCGCCAATGGCCTTGTATTCCTCTAAAAATTCCAGCACCAAATAGTCGAGCACAATAGAGTATCCTGTGCTGTTTGCATCTTTCCCGGCAATGCGGAATTTAAAATCCCGCACACCGGCAAAGTCCAAATAGTGCTCAGCAATCACAATTTCCTCTGTTTTATACGTATCAGAATATAAATTCTGTTCTTCTCCAACCTTTGCGTTGATGTCGGGGAACACCAGCTGGAAGGTCCCACGGTCAGGGCCCTTTTGTACGCCGGCGTAAATCCGATATAATCCGCGCTGATACACCGGAATTTGGAAGTGCACAAAGTCACCTTCCTGCGTGGCTTCTAAAACCAGCCATTTCCCGCCGCTTGCTTCCGGCGCGTCTTGTACAGACACCGTCCCCTGGCTGCCGGCAGGCGTCAGCGCCTCACACTCATACCGGTCCACCGCGTCAAAATACAGCGCAGAGACGCCGGGCGGCAGCATACTTAGGATGAGCGTGAAAAGTAAGGCAAATGCAAATGTTCGTTTCATAATCCGTTCTCCTTTTGACATGGTGAACGATTGGGCGCAAAAATTGCGCCCAATCGGTTATTCCACTTCTGTTTCAGGTTCTGCTTCAAGTTCCGTTTCATCCCCTGTTTCAGACTCTATTTCAGTTTCTGCTGCAGGTTCCGTTTCAGTCCCTGTTTCAGGTTCTGTTTCAAATTCAAAATACGGTGCATTTGCGCTGCCAACACTGTAAATATAAAGCCCCGGGAACAGCGGCCGTTCTTCTAGCGGTTCAAATACAGCTTTGACGCACATCGTATCTTTTTGCTGGTCAATTAAGCCCTGCACATATTCGGTAATGTCGCATTCTAACTTTTCATACTGGGTGCCAACACCGAGCTCTCTTGAGCTATAGATAGGCTCCTCCTCTGCACTGGGCTGTACAGTTTCGTCAAATGCGCCGTCCTGCACGGCATAAAGGTGCAGCACACCCGGCGTCACTGCACGGAGGCTGAGTGCCAGATATGCGCCGCTAAGCACCTCACCTTCGGTTTCTGGCAGTTTTGCCTGGTAATACATTTCCCCTGTCAGACCAGTTTCAGGATTTACTCCCAAGGTGTTGAGGTCGCTTCCCGAATTTGCGCCATTTTTCACTGCCGAACGGATAGAGGACCCCATCATGCCCAGACGGAGGGAATCGGCAATTTCTACTTTTGTCATCCTGCCAGAGGTTACATCTTCATCCGACGGCGTCTCCGGCACTTCTTCCGGCGCGGTTTCCGCCTCAATATAGGGCGGTGCACTGCTGTTGATGCCAAAAATTCCCGACGGGTTGACACGATCACTACTCTCGGCAATCACCATCATATTGGCATTGCCGTCTGTGAGCGATGCGATATACGCCAAAATGTCAAATTCCTTCACCGTGGCTTCGCTTTCAGCACCGGGGCAGGTTTTTGTTGCGATCAAGCCTTCTGGGTCATAGGCCGGTGCAGTGTCATAGGTAATGGTTTCCATGTCCCAGTCGTCGTTTACGCGGTAGAAGCTGAGCTTTGCACCATATTTATACGCACGTTCTTTAATCACCAGTTTGGCATAGGCCAAATCTTGACCAATGAGTTCTGAAACATCAAATTTGTAAAGCATCCGGCGGTCGTATTCCTTGCCTTCCACCGTGCCGGTGCCAATGTTGTCTGTCCAGCTTCCACTGCGCTCTTCATAAAGGTTTTTGCCCGGGTCGTCCTTGTCAATGACTGCAACTGCCGAAAGCGGGATTTTAAAGCTTTTTACCGTGCTCTGTGAAATGGTGACAGTCGATCTTTTTTCGTCCCAGTTCACCTCCGCACCCAGCGCTTCCCCCACAAACCGCAGAGGCACCATGGTTCTCTCCTGTTCCACAAACGGTTCTGCGTCCAAAGTGACAAGCGTGGTGTCTACCTTTGCAAGATCATTTCCAACCTGCAAAAAGACAGAAGTATCACCGCAAACCGCCGTAACGGTCTGATCCTCGTCGCTCCATTCGATGGTTGCGCCAAGCGCTTCAAAAATTGCCCGCATCGGCACAAACACACGGTCGCCGACCATCATGGGCATAACGTCAAATTCCAGCTGTTTGCCGTTTACAAGCACCTTAATATCGCTCGCGGCAAACACCGGCAGGCAAAATAAGCTGCACATAAGCGCAAGCGCAGTAAACAGGGAAATGACGGTTTTTGCACATTTTATTTTCATTAGATGGTACCCCTTTGCCATTGAAGTTTCCTTATTTTTCTAACACACCCGGCGTCTTTAAGAGCGGAATGTAGTTCCCGCTTCCCCACACAAACAGCTTGAGTACCGAATCGTTGGTCAGCGTCTCTTCTGTCAAATCAATCGCACAGGAAAGCGTGGTAGTCCCGGTAAGTTCTACCGTATCGCCAATCACCACTTTTTTAAGATTGCCGCCCTCATAGAGCGCCAAAATGGGATTGGCCGAAACCGGCGCTTCTTCCGTGCCCTTGTCAAGCTTGATGGATGCCGTAATCACATCGTTTTCAGGCGCTTCGAGCGGCTCGCCGTAAGTGATTTCCAGGCGGGGACGTTTTGTCTCGTCCTCAATACCGACGCAGCTTTGCAGATAAAAATCTACAGCATCATTCATTGACCATGCAGGCGTCGCCTGGAACATGATATTTGCAACCGGGTTTTCTGCCGAAAGGCCTGCAATGTAAGAGGTAAGATCGTATTCTACAAGTTTTTTATCACCGATATCGCCGCTAGCAGTGTTTGGGCTCTTGTAAATTTCAGTTGCGCTTACTTCCGGCATATTGTTGTAGGTTAAGGTTTCCGGTGTCCAGCTGCCCGTCACCGGATAAATCAGCATATTTACGCCTGACTTTCTGGTTGCTTCATTTACAATCATTTTGGCAGAAACAATGGGTTTGCCCGCAATGCCGGTCAAATCCATTTTGTAGAACACACGCGCATCTTCGACCGGCGTACCAGTTTTCGGGTTTGTCATAATTTTCACCGTAGGATCAGCGCCAGATGTATAGTTGTAAGTGTTTTCATCCGGGGTTAGTACAGACACCGCACCCACGTCATCCGCAGTAAAATACAGCGTTTTTGTGCTCTGCACGGTAAATTCCGCACCGGGGTCTTTGGTAACCACAGTCAACGAAGGGCCTTTTGTTTGGTTGGTAGGCAAATAAATGCGGAGTTTATCCAGCGTGGATTTGGTTACATCGTCCTCTACAAATTCCATGTAAATTTTAAACTGATTGTTCGCGTCTACAAATTCATCCACAGGGATATCTTTTGTGCTATCCGACTCACTATAGCTGCACGGCTCACTTTTCACCAATTCCACAGTGGGCGCTTCTGTAATCTCATCCGCATCGTAGCCGGATGTTACTTTGTATAAATTCAACGTGCCCTTTGTATTTACTTTCGCAAAAGTTAAGTGCAACGTTACCGTCTCAATTTCGGTGTCAAAACCGTTTAAATCCGCTTTGTAGTAGATACCGCCTTTTTTTGCAGGTTTGGGATCCGCATCAGGATTGTTGCCGCCAATGTAAGTATAGCCGTTTGCAGTAGAATTCGTCGCATATACAGTCGCGTCATACCCTGTTTGATCCGCGTTGAGTGAGGCGGAAGCCCATACCGAATTTACAATCTTTACTGTGTTGGTAATGCTCGCACCCACTGTTACGGGCGCTGCCATACACATCGCTGCAACGCACAGACACAGACACACTGCAAACGCACGCTTTGCCGTTTTTACCATTTTCAACATTGTTCTTCCCTCCGTTTTCAATCTTTTTTTATCGTTCCACTCCATCTTTTTAAAATGCCAATATCATCCTTTGACTGCGCCGGTTGTCATGCCCTTTACAAAATATTTGTTAAAGCAAAGATAGACAATCATCATGGGGACAATGGAAATCATTGCGCCCGCCAAAATGAGGTTCCACGCAGCCGCTGCTTCACTGCTTCCCTTTAAGGCCACCAGTCCAACGGGGAGCGGCGCCTGGTCAGGATTTCCCATGGTGAACACCATCGGCAGCAGATATTCATTCCACGCGCCTTTAAAGCTCAAAATGCCAATGGTGGCAATGACCGGTTTTAAAAGCGGCAGAATGATTTGCCAGAAGATGCGGAAAAACCCACATCCATCCAGCTTTGCAGATTCATCGAGCTCCTTGGGAAGGGAGTTGACAAACCCGCGCACCAAATAAATATTGGTGATATTGATGCCAAAGCAGTGCACTAAGATAACGCCCCACAGGCTGTTGTTAATGTGCAAAAGCTTGGCGATTTGCAGCGTCGGGTAAATGCTGATGCTTCCCAAGGTGATAAACATGGTGGAGGAAAAAATGCCAAACAGCACTTTTTTCCCAGGGAAATTTCCGCGGGAGAACACATATCCGCCCATGGAAGAGGTAATCAGCGACGCTGCTACCACAAAAAAGGAATAGTACACGCTGTTGAAGGTGTATTTTTTAAAGTCTGCAATGGTCCACGCCTGAATGTAGTTGTCCAATGACAGCTTCTCCGGGAAAAAATTGGTTCCCGCCAAAATTTCCCGGTTGCTCTTAAACGACCCAATTAATGCATAAAAAATAGGAAAGAGCACAATCACTAGCAGCGCTACCAAAAATACAAATGTAACTGTATAAAAAATGAAATCGCTTTTCCGCTTTATAATTTGACTCATAATTCGCTACCCACCCAATGTTAATATACCGAAGACGATTTTTTGGACACTTTTAAATAAAGCAGTGTGGCCGCACAGATAATGATAGACGTTACCACGCCCAGTGCAGACGCATAGCCGTATTGCTTTACTGTAGAGCCGTCCTCAAAGAAGAATTTGTAGATATAGAGCATAACGACATTGGTTTCTCCCGCAGGCGCACCGTTTGTGAGCACCATGACAAGATCCATAATTTTCATGCCGTTGACCATTGCCAGCATCAGGATGATTTGCAGCACCGGAGCCAGCATGGGCACTGTGACATGCAAAAACTGTTTCCACCGGGAAGCGCCGTCAATTTCCGCCGCCTCATAAAGGTCTGTTGGAATGTTTTGCAGCCCTGCCAAAATAAACAGCACATTTGCACCAAACCCCTGCCAAATGGACGCCAGCATAATGACCATCATAGACGACCATTTGTTGGCAAACCAGTTATAGGGCTGGTCGAGCACGCCCAGCGATATGAGCAGGTTGTTTGCCGCGCCGTTAAACGTAGAGAAGATAAAGGTAAACACCAAACCGATGACTGCGGTGCTGATGATGTTTGGCATAAAAAACATCACCCGGAAGAAGTTACGCCCCAAAACCTTCTCGTTTAAAATGACTGCGACGATAAGCGCAAGGGGGAGCTCAACAATGAGCTTCCCATACGCGATGATAAATGTGTTTAGCAAGCTGCTCCAATACTGTGGATCCCTGGTGAACAGCCGTTTGAAATTTTCAAGCCCCACAAAGACGGTATTGAGCCCGTCATAATCATACACTGAATAGCGGTATACCCAAAGGATGGGATAAATAGTAAACACTAAAAATCCAATAATTTGAGGGGAAAGCATCAGGTAGGAGGCAATGGTTTCCGACCGATTGGCCTTTTGGCGATTGACTGTAAATGTTCTGCCGGCCTTCGCCGTTTTGCCGATTTGCATATTCTTTCACCTCATTGGTTTTGTTGTTGGTTTTGTTGTTGGTTTTGTTGTTGGTTTTGTTGTTTTAACTGCTCCTGCTGCCTTTGCTGGTTTAAGAAGAATTCCTGGTCAATCGAGCCGTCTTCCACACCGCTTCTCAGTGCCGCAGTGTAGCGCTCGGTTGCGTCTTTAATACACTCGTCAACCGTCATGGTGCCTGCCCAAACCTTTAAGACCATTGGCCCAATCTTCTCGCCTTCCAGTTTTAAAGACGGCGAGACTTTCCGCATGAAGCTCGGATCGACCATTTTACCAAATTCCACCCACTGGGGCAGCATGTTTTCGGTATTGGCGCTTTCAATCACTTCTGTGCGGTAGGGAATGGAGAGCCCCTGTTCGTACAGGCTTTGCTGCAGCTCTTTAGAATGGAACAGCTTATAGACTTCCATTACTTTTTCCATATCGGTGTTTTTCGCTGATTTGCTGATGCAGAACAAGCCGGAAACCATTTCTTTGGTTGGATACCGCTCGCCCTCATTAATTACCGGAGCCGGCACAACGCCCCAATCACAGTTTGCCACAAACTGAGTGGTGAGCACGCCTACGTCCCAAGACTGGCTTAAGAACATACCAATCCGCCCCTCTGCAAACTGTGCTCTGGACATGTCGTTGTCAAGCCCTTCCGCACCAGGGAAGAAGCTGCCGTCCTCTTTAATTTGGAGCAGCCATTCTAACGGATATTTGTACTGTTCATACGAATATGTAAGGTTTTCATAGTCAATACCGGCGATGTCTTCATAAGAAGCGGAGAAGGGGCTGCTAATCATGTAGTTGAAAAAGTCACTCCACTTCAGCGGCAGCGAAATGCCGTACACCATGTTGTCTTTATCGGTGATTCTCTTGGCGTATTCCCGCACCTCTTCCCATGTTTTGGGCGGGAGCGCTTCGCCGTTTTCATCCACAATGCCCGCTTTTTTGAACAAATCCTTGTTGTATACCAAACCAGTGGTGGTTACCTCTGCAGGCACAAAATACGTTTTTCCGTCAAAGGTGTCGTCGCCTTCTAATGGCGTAAATCCGTATTCATCCAAAAATTCCTGTCCGCCCGGCATGTCGTTGATAGGGATAATGTCCCCCTTTTCCACATACGGCTTTTTGCTGCCGTTCACCTTAATAATTTCGGGCGCCTGTTCGTTTTGGAATGCCAAATCCGCCACAGTGGAATAGTCGTCGCCATATACACTGTATTCCACTTTGATGCCCTTTTCTTTGCCTGTTGTATTGTTGAAGTCGTTGACCATTTTGGTCATTGCCTCTTTGGTTGCGCCGGCATTGGACCAAACCCGGATGGTGGTCACGTCGCTGGATGCCTCGTTGTCCCCGCAACCCGTAAACACTGCCATGCTAAGGGCGGCTGTCAGCATCAAACAGCCCGTTCTTTTCAAAATCCCTCTCAACATTTTAACACTCCCTTAAAACAATTTTCCTACTATAAAATATTGTAGCATACGGCACGGATTTTTGTAAGATGCATCTTTTGTGCACCACCGCCCCAAAAAATATGCTTTTGTCTGTGCGCCGGATAAAAATGTTTACATTTTGTAAACAATTCACAAAAGCAAAAAAGCCCTCGTCCAGGGCCTTTTTTGTAAAGGGAGCTAATTGCCGATATATTCCATAATGTTGAGCTTTTTTAAGCTGCCCACCAGCTCTTTCATGCTCTTAGAATCGGTCTTTTTTAAAATTTTGTTGATGAGCGACCGGATGGTGGCCTCCTCCACATGCCGCATCTGTGCAATTTGGCGGTAGGAATTGCCGTCGTACACCATCTTTAACACCTCTAACTCACTGTGGGTAAGCCGGGTGATGAGATTGACCACATAGATAAGGCTTTCCCGCTCCGTGCGCAGGCGGACCATTTCATCCACCACCTTTTTGCTGGCGAGCGTCCGCGCGCCCGTGTCCTCCACCGCATCACGGATGGCGGTGATGACCTCAACGACCGAGGCGGTTTTGACTACGTAATCGTCGGCACCCGCCACATAGGAGTCCATAATATTGCCGTCATCGTCATGAATTGTCAGCATGATCACACGGACGTTTGGCAGCTCTGCCTTAATCTTTTTTGTTGCCTCAATACCAGCCGTGTCCGTTTCCATCTGAATGTCCATTAAAATCACGTCCGGGTTTAGCGCAAGCGCGGTTTTCACCGCCTCTGCGCCAGACGCTGCCGTGCCCGCCACCTCCATTTGCAGTTCGTTTGCCACAATCATGGAAAAGTAATCCCGAATTTGCGGCATGTCGTCTGCAATGAGCACTTTGATTTTATCCTGCATTTCATTTCCCCCCTAAGCTCTTGGCAATAATACGAAAAATGTCGTACCATGCCCCTTGTCACTCTGTACAGAAATATACCCCATGTGCATTCTCACAATTTTATAGACAAAGGAAAGCCCTACCCCCCAGTTGCTCATGCGCGATTTGGTGGTGTAAAACGGCTTAAAAATATTTCTGATGTCTTTTTTGGAAATCCCCACGCCATCATCGGTAATTTTGACAATGGCCCATTCAAATTCCGCGTCCAGCTCCAGCGTGATGGTCCCCGTGCTTTTATTTCGCAAAATGGCGTCCGCCCCGTTTTGCAAAAGATTGATAAACACATCCGTCATGTAAAACGAATCCGCCGCAACCAAAAGCCCGCTCTGGTGATACTGGCGGTTGACCGCAATAGATTTTGGCAATTTGGCGTGCTCCAGCGAGCCCTCCAAAAGCTGGGCCAGATTGCACTTTTCCAGCACAATCTCTACGCTGTTGTTGATATCCAGCATTTTAGAGAGCCGTAAAATGTAGTCGTCAATTTGCCCGTTGAGCTCTAAAAGGGTTTCTTTCTGTGCCTCTCCTGTTTGCAAGAGCGCCTTGTTAATTAAAATTTTGTAAGTAAAAATTACATTTTTAAACGAGTGGAACACGTTGATGAGGTTTTTATTCATGCCGCGCACATTTTTCCGCAGCACAAGCTGGCTTAAAAACCCAATCTTTTTTGCCACGTTAAAACGGATAATGACAAACAGCATAATCGCAACCGCAACCAGCATCAGTGTGGGGATGAGCACATAGGCACTCTGCGGGATATCCTGTGCAGAACCATAGCCGATGATGCTCATATCCGTTCCCAGCACATAGATCTGCCGGAACACGCCCAACCGGAAAATGATAATACAGATGATGTTGAGCAGCAAAATACAGATGGTGATGCCCACGGCCTGTTTTTTCTTAATGGGCGTAATGATGCGCTTATACCGGCGAAAGATAAATACAAAAGGCACAAACATGTATGCCACAATCCAAAGATAGTGGAACAAATCGAACAAATAGACAGCCAGCCGGTACATAAAAAGCTTGTTTGGCCCGGTAATTTCATGTAATTTTACATAAATCCAAAAAGAGGTTTTCGGGTCGTAGAACCAAATGTAAAGAAGCGGCGGGCAAAGCAGTAAAAGTGCCGTCAATACACTCTTTTTATTTGCCGCAAAATATTTGTTATTAAAATAAAAGAACACAAAAAACGGCAGCGCCATAAAATAAGCCGCGATGGAATAGTTAAACAGCCGGATGATGGAATAATAGCGCATCCGAACCCCTGCAATGGACAAAAACATGTTGTAGTCCCATTGCCCAATCAGATGATTTGTAGGCGTGTAGTTTCCTGTTTTGGATATAAAAATTAAAAT
>JAJXRJ010000004.1:0-57214 GCA_021629085.1 Oscillospiraceae bacterium
CATATTACTCTATTTTTGTACACATTGCAAGTTTTTTATATGAAAATTTCAAATTTAATCAAATTGCAATAAATTGGCAAAGTTTTGATAGGAAATTTTGTCTATTATCGCATCATCAAATCCGAGCGCGGCCAGCCGGTCAAACAGGCGGTATACAAATTCGCAGTTTGGCATGTCGATTGGCGTGGCGTCCACCCCGTCAAAATCCGCCCCAAGTCCAATGCAGTTTTCGCCGCCCAGTTCCAAAAAGCGGGTAATGTGGGAAACTGCATGGTCCACCGTTGCGGGGCCTGTATCGGTTAAAAATTTGGGATAGAGGTTGATGCCTGCCACGCCGCCACGGCGGCACAGGGCTTGAAACTGCCGGTCGGTTAAGTTGCGCGGATGGGGACAGACGGATTGGGCGTTGGAATGCGTGGCACAGACTTTTTTGGAAAATACGGCGAGCGCATCCCAAAACCCGCATTCTGAAATGTGGGACACGTCCAGGATCATGCCAAGCCGCTCCATTTCAAAAAGGATTTGCGCGCCTGATTTGGTGAGCCCTGTATGGTTGTTTTCAATGCCGCCGCAAAGCGGGTTGTCGTGATTCCAAACCAGGCTCACAATGCGCACGCCCTCTTTGTAGAGCACAGGCACAAATTCCTTTGTCAAATCCGGCGTGTTGCCCAGCCCTTCTATGGACACCAGCACGGAAATTTTTTTTTGCAGCGCGTTTTTCTCAAGGTCTTTCGCATCTTTGGCAAACGCCGCAATATGTGCATTGTTTAAAATTTCTGTTTTTAAGTAGGCAATGTGGTCAAGAATGTCCGCGCAAGAGAGATTACCCTCGTTAAAGACGGCAAACACCTGCGCCGGGGTGCGGTAGGGCAAAAGCTTTTTAAAGCTCACTTCAAATGGATTGTCATAGAGATGCGCGCGGTTTTCATAGAGCTTTAGCAGGGTATCACAGTGCGCGTCAAATAGGCGGTATTGCAAAAAACCATCTCCCGTTAAGCATTGTCAAAGGCGTTTTGAATCAGGCGGATATCGAAAAGTGCAAACCGGCCGTTTTTGACAGACGCATACACCTCCACCACGTCAAACCGCACTTCACTGTCAATCGTATTATATGCAAGATACTGCGCCGCCGCGCTTATAATTTTTTGGCGCTTGTGAAAGCCCACTGCTTCCGACGGCGCACCAAAGGCAATGCCGCTGCGGGTTTTGACCTCAATAAAACACAGCGTTTTTTTGTCATAGGCGATGATGTCGATCTCTGCATTTTGTGCCCGGTAGTTGGTTGTCACAATTTTATATCGTTTCCTTTTTAAAAACTGCACGGCCGCTTGCTCGCCCGCCTTGCCAAATTCTAAGTGGTTCATCCCGCCACCTGCCGGTACAGCCGGAAGGAGGTTCGATGCGCCGGGCAGGGCCCGTACTGCGCAATGGCCTCGTAGTGCGCTTTGGTGGGATAGCCCTTGTGCTTGGCAAAGCCGTACTGCGGGTATTGTTTATCAAGCTCCAGCATAAACCGGTCCCGCGCCACCTTGGCAAGCACCGACGCCGCGGCAATGGACAGGCTTTTTGCATCGCCCTTTACAATGAGTTCGCGCTCACAGCACAATTCCCCGATGCTGTTGCCGTCAATGAGCGCAAATTCCGGCCGCGGTGACAGCCCCTCCAGCGCATGTTTGATGGCCAGGTGCGCGGCTTTTAAGATATTGATTTTATCAATCACGGTTTGGTCTACCGATGCAATCGCATAGGAAAGCGCGGTTTCACGGATGACGTCAAAGTAATATTCCCGCTTTTTTTCAGACAGCTTTTTTGAATCGGTGAGCCCTAAAATGTCGGTCCCAGGCCGTAAAATGACCGCAGCAGCATACACAGGCCCAGCCAGCGGGCCGCGGCCCGCCTCGTCCGCGCCTGCCAAAAGCGTCAGGCCCGCATTCCAATATTTGGTTTCATAGGCAAGCAGGTTGGATGGTTCCATAGTACAGTCCTCCGTTATACGTTTTTGGGCGATTCAAGCGAAATGAATCCCAGCTTTGCCGCGCGGAATTCATCCAGTAAAATATTTGCCGCGCGTAAGCTGTCGATTTCGCCGCCCGATATCACAAATCCACGTTTTTTGCCCAACTGTTCTAACAGCTGATAGCCCTCCATCTCAGGCTGCACTTCCATGTGATAGCGCGCAGCGAGTGCTTCGGGGTAGGTGTCACGCAAAAACTCCAAGAGCTTACAGGCCAAAAGCTCCACATCTAAAATGTCGTCCTTTACCGCACCGGTAAATGCCAGTTTCAGCCCAATCTGCTCATCTTCAAACTTGGGCCATAGAATGCCCGGCGTATCTAACAGTTCAAACCCATTTGCCAGCCGAATCCACTGCTTGCCGCGCGTTACGCCCGGGCGGTCGCCTGTGATGGCACTCTTTTTGCCCGTCAGCTTATTGATAAACGATGATTTTCCCACATTGGGCACGCCCACCACCATGAGCTTGATGGGTTTCCCCACCATACCTTTTTCCTGCCAGGCAGAAATTTGGGGCGCCAAAATGGCCTTGCACATATCCAGCACCGGCGCAAGCGGTTTGCCGGATGTGGAGCTCACCGCTATGGCGGGTATGCCTGCGGCTTTTAAGTGGGCAATCCATGCGTCGGTCACGGCGCGGTCGGCAATGTCTGCCTTGTTGAGCACCAAAAGGCGGGGCTTGTCCTTTATAAGCTGGTCAATCTCCGGGTTGCGGCTGCTTTGCGGCAGCCGTGCGTCCACCAGCTCCACCACCAGGTCCACCAGCTTTACGTGTTCCAAAATGAGGCGGCGGGTTTTGGCCATATGGCCGGGAAACCATTGTATATGCATTGTATCCTTCCTTTGAAAAAACGGGTGCGTCTGCACTTTTTTTGTACAGATGCCACCCGTTGATATTGTTTTTTACTGATACAAACTGCCAAATGAACGGAACGGCAGAATGCGGAACAGTGCTTTGCCCATGATATTTTCCACCGGGATGGGCCCCAGCACCCGGCTGTCCGAGCTGCCGTTTGGGCTGCGGTTGTCGCCTAACACAAACACACACCCGTCTTTGACGGTGTAAGGATAGGTAAGCGTGCCGCCCGATGTGATGGGCTCGCTGGCATAGGGTTCGTCCAGCCGTTCACCGTCCACATATACGGCGCCTTCCTCCGGCTTGATATCCACCACCTGGCCTTCTAACGCGATTACACGCTTTACATAGGGCGTATTATAGCTTTGGGGCGGATGCAAAATGATGATGTCGCCCTGTTTCGGTTCGTATAGAAAGCGGTTGACATAGAGCGTGTCGCCGTCTTGCAGGGTGGGGATCATAGAGCTGCCATCCACGTTGACCAGTGTAAACACAAAATTCCGGATAAGAAGCGCAACCACCAGCGCCACTGCGATGGACAGCGTCCAGTCCAGCACCTCTTTTTTCCAGCTCCCCTTTTTCGGCTCGGGTGCATCCTGGCCGGTGGTTTCCACTGTTTCTAACTGCTCAGATTCTGCCGCGGGCTGAGCATCAAAGCCGTCGTTTTGCGTGTCTGGCGCCTTTGGCTGGCCTTCCTCCCGCGCATTGTCATTTTCAAATTCATTCATGGTTCTACCATTCCTTTCAAAAAGCGCGTCCCCGCTTTTTTAAAAATTTTGGCAAAATGCATAAAATGCTATGGAAAATAAGTTTCTCCATAGCAATTTTAATTATGCGTAAAAATAGGTTTACTGGATTTTTTCCTTTACCTTGGCCGCTTTGCCTACGCGATCGCGCAGATAGTAAAGCTTTGCGCGCCGCACTTTTCCTTTGCGGATGACGTCGATTTTATCAATTTTCGGAGAGTTGACAGGGAACGTCCGTTCCACGCCAACACCATATGACAACCGCCGGACGGTGAAGGTTTCTGAGATGCCGCCGTGTTTCTTTTGAATAATCGTGCCTTCAAACGCCTGAATGCGCTCGCGGTTTCCCTCTTTGATTTTCACATGCACGCGAACGGTATCGCCAATACAAAGCTTGGGAAGGTCGCTGCGAATCTGATCGGCAGTTAAGCTGCTTAAAATATCCATTTTATGTTCCTCCTCTCTCCATAGACGTTCATGCAAGCCAATATCGCATTACAGAGGACCGTCCGTTTTACCAAATTAGTTTACCACAGGTTTTTTTATTTTGCAAGTGTTTTTTGTAAAATTTCTTAATTTCTGCCGGCGTATAGAAATTTTGACAGGGGGAAATATTAAAAAAAGAAGAAATACGCACAAAAAAGCGGAGGTGTCGGCATTGAAACAACCAAAAAAGGAGACGTGGAGCAGCAAATGGGTGCTCATACTGGCAATGGCGGGCAACGCCATTGGCCTTGGAAATTTTTGGCGGTTTCCCTATATGGCGGCAAACTATGGCGGTGCGGCGTTTATTTTGCCCTATTTTGTGTCCATTCTCATTTTGGGTGTGCCCATTTTAATCTGTGAGTGGTATATTGGCCGCGCCGGCGGCAGCCGGGGATTTTCCACGGCAGCGCCAATGATATATCTACAGGCGGAACGCGGCATGAAGAAAAAGCACGCCATGGTGGTGGCGTCGGTCATTGGTGCGCTGGCGTTTTCCGTCACATTATTGGTCAATTCCTATTACAACCACATCATTGGCTGGACTTTAAACTACAGCTTTAAGGCGATTTTTGGCACGCTCACGCACCATGCGCAAAATACCACCCAGGTATTTACAGAAACCGTGTCCACCCCTTGGCAGATTTTTGTCTTCTGGCTCATTTCAGTGGCAATCATTGGGTTTGCCGTGTCGCGCGGTATTAAAAACGGCATTGAAAAATGGACCAAATACATGATTCCCCTCTTATATATATTTGCCATTGTGCTGGCGGTAAAAGCGCTCACGCTGGGGTCTCCGGTCAATCCGGAGTGGAGCGCGTTAAAAGGGCTCAATTTTGTGTGGCAGCCCGATTTTTCCAAGCTCAACTGGAAATCGGCTATGGCGGCGGCAGGGCAGGTGTTTTTTACCCTGTCGGTGGGCATGGGCATCATCATGCACTATGCGTCCTTTTTAAAAAAGGATGACGACATTGTGGTATCCACCACTGCGACGGTCGCGCTAAATGAGTTTGCAGAGGTTATTTTGGCGGCTTCTATCGTCATTCCCATCACCTATGCCTATATGGGGGAAGAGGGACTTTCGGCACAAACCATTGGGCTCACCTTTGTCACCATGCCCAATGTGTTCCGCGATATGCCGCTTGGCAGCATTATGGCGTTTTTGTGGTTTGTACTGCTGTTTTTTGCAGGGATCACATCCGCCATTGCCATGTACAGCTATCTGACCAGCCTCATTATGGAATGTACGCATTTTAGCCGGAAACAAAGCGCGCTCATTATTTTTGGCATGTATGTGGTGTTTGGCCTTCCCGTGGCGCTGGAGCCCATTTTTACCAAAACGACAGACTTTATCTATTTTACGGAAATGGACAACTGGGTGGGCAACTATTTGCTGCTCATTGTGGGGTTGATTGAAATTTTAGTGGTGGGCTGGGCCGTCAAGTGGCCGGCGCTGGAAGAAATCAACCGCGGCGGGCTCGCCAAAATCCCACGCTGGTTTTTTGGCGTGTTTATGCGCTATGTGGCGCCGGCGTTTCTCATTGTAGTGCTGCTGTTTTCCACAAGGACCTATATAATGGAAGGATATTTTAATTTGATTCCCGACTATGTGCGCAATACGGCCAATGCCACAGTGTCTGCAGTGTTTGCAAATTTGGCACGTGTCGTTGTGCTTTTATCGCTTGTTGGCGGCTATCTCTTAAGCTATTGGAATTTAAAACGGGAGGGGGAGAAGCTGTGACCCCATCTGCAATTTCGTTTTTGGTGTTGTTTTGGGGGCTCATTTTTGCCGTCGGCGCATTTTCGATTGGGAAGCTGATGAAAAAATAGCCCAGCATGTATAAATGTTCCAATAAAAACCAATACTAACGGCGACAAACCAAACAGGAGGAATTGGAATGCACTTAAAAGACAGTAAAACGGCAATCAACCTGCTGCGCGCCTTTGCAGGCGAATCGCAGGCGAGGAACCGCTATGACATGGCGGCGGGGGTGGCAAAAAAAGAGGGCTATGAGCTGATTTCGCGGGTGTTTTTATACACTGCAAAGCAGGAAGAACAGCATGCGCGCATTTTTTACAGGCATTTGCAGGAATTAAACAATTCTAATATTACCATTGACGGCGGCTACCCGGTGAACCTCTATGATACCACGCTGCCGCACTTACGTGCTGCACAGCACAACGAGTATGAGGAGTGGCAGGACGCATATCAGAATTTCGGCGACATTGCAAAAGAAGAGGGATTCGAAAAAATCGCACGCTCCTTTCACATGATTGCCCAGGTGGAAAAAACGCATGGCGACCGCTTTGGCGAGTATGCCGACTTGCTTGAGTCGGGAAGCCTTTATAAGCGCGTCGGCGAAACCGAATGGCTGTGCTTAAACTGCGGCTATGTACACACTGGTGTGTCCGCACCGGAAATTTGCCCGGTTTGCCAACACAAGCAGGGATATTTTACCGCGGCGGGTGGCACCATCTTTCTCCCGTAACGGAGCGGGACGAATTTTTTCAAATTTGTGCTTGCATTTTCATTTCTTTTGTGCTATACTTAACACTGCTAATGTGTATGATATGAAAGAGGTGATCGATATGAAAGAAGGAATTCATCCCGAATATAAAACCGCAATCGTGAAGTGTGCCTGCGGGGAAACCTTTGAAACGCGTTCCACGAAAGAGAAAATCAATGTGGAAATCTGCTCGAAATGCCATCCCTTCTACACAGGAAAACAAAAGCTGGTGGATACCGGCGGACGGGTGGAGAAGTTCAGAAAACGGTTTGGAATGGACAAGTAGTGTTTATAAAAAGTAGGCAAAGTTCACGCTTTGCCTACTTTTTTTCTAATTATCACACAGTTGTCACAAATGGTCCGTATAGTGAATGTGGCAACAAAAAGGGGGGATTTTTGTGTATCGAATCTTAATTGTGGACGACGAGGAGAAAATCCGGGAGGTCATAAGGGAATACGCTGAATTTGACGGCTATGAAGTGCAGGAGGCCAAAGACGGTATGGAGGCGGTTTCCATGTGCAAAAAAACGGCGTTTGATGCCGTGGTGCTGGATGTGATGCTGCCAAAGCTGGACGGGTTTTCGGTCTGCAAGGAAATTAAAAAAATGGGAAACACCCCGGTTTTGATGCTTTCCGCCCGGAGTGAAGAGTATGACAAACTGTTCGGGTTTGAGATGGGGATTGACGACTATGTGGTAAAGCCCTTTTCCCCAAAAGAGGTGATGGCGCGGCTAAATGTCATCATTACCCGCAATATAAAGCGGGAGGATACGCCGCAAGACGGCGTGCTTACCTTTGATGGGCTCACAGTTGACATTGCGGGGCGCAATGTTTTGGTAGACGGCGTCAAAGTGGAAATGACACCCAAAGAATATGACTTGCTGTTTTATTTGGTGCGCAATAAAAACATCGCTTTAACGCGGGAAAAGCTTTTGGCAGACGTGTGGGGATATGACTTTTACGGCGACGACCGCACGGTGGACACCCACATTAAAATGCTGCGCACAAGCCTTGGTAAATATCGGAATTTGATTGTGACACTTAGAAGCCTGGGCTATAAATTTGAATACCAGGGGGAATAAGCTTGCAAAAGATGCAACGCCCAAAGCACCTGCAGCGGTTGGGCATGAAGGTACATATGTGGAAATACTTCGTGTTATTTTCGCTGGTATTGGTCGCACTGCTGTGGTTTTTGCAAATCCTTTGCTTCCGCATCTATTATGAGACCATGAAAATGCAGGAGATAGAAGACGCGGGTGCGGAAATTGTAAATGCCTATCCAAACTATGACAGTGAGGGATATCAAAACTTTGTCAGCCAGCTTGCATTTGAACGGGGCATCACTGTTTATGCGTTTAACAGCGACGGCACATTTCTTACAACCGATTTGTCCGCTTCCCGGTTTGGGTATCCGCGTCTGGGGCGGGCAGAATTGTCAGAATTTTTCCGCATGGCAAGCACAAGCCGTAAAAATGGCGTAACTTACCGCTATTCCGAGCCGGAAACTGGGATGAACGTCATTTGTTATGCAGCGTCGGTGCCAAAAGAGGATGGTTCGAGATTGTATCTCTACATCAAATCGCCGCTTATGCCGCTGGATTCCACCATGCGGGTGCTGCAAAGCCAGCTTATCCTGGTGACAGTGCTTTCGTTTATTATATCGCTTATTTTGTCTTACTTTATTGCAAATTGGTTGGCCCGGCCCATTGTAAAAATCACTAAATCGGCCAATATTTTGGCAAAAGGCGACTACACCGTGCACTTTGAAGAAGGGGGATACCGGGAAATCAACGAGCTTGCCGACACGCTCAACTTTGCCACAAGTGAGCTCTCTAAGACCGACCAGCTTCGGCGCGATCTCATTGCAAACGTGTCGCACGACCTTCGTACGCCGCTCACCATCATAAAGTCCTACGCGGAAATGATTCGCGACCTTTCGGGTAACAATCCGCAAAAGCGGGAGGCCCATACGCAGGTGATTATTGATGAAACCGACAGGCTCTCGGCGCTGGTCAGCGATATTTTGGATCTCTCTAAAATGGAGTCGGGCACAATGGTGCTTTCCAAAACCGACTTTGATTTGGCGGCTCTTGCAGAGAGTATTTTGAACAATTTCCGATATCTGGAAGAGAGCGAAGGGTATACGTTTGAATTTATGGCAGAGAAGAACCTGATTGTTTTGGCGGATGAGCAAAAGCTGGGGCAGGTGATATTTAACCTTATCAGCAATGCGGTGAACCACACCGGCGACAACAAACATATCAGCATCCGGGTTGTCAAAAAAGTAGACCGGGTTCGGTTTTCTATCCGTGATTTTGGCGAGGGTATCGCGCCAGAGGAATTAAAAAAGGTTTGGGACCGCTATTACCGATCCAGCCGTAATAATGGCAGAGAGGTAAAGGGAAGCGGCATTGGGCTTTCCATTGTAAAAAACATATTGGAATTGCACGGCTCCCGCTACGGTGTGCAAAGCGCAGTGGGGGAAGGGTCGACATTCTGGTTTGAAATATAGCATTTGCAAATTAGAAAGGAGCTAGACTGATGTTGAAAAAAGAGAAGCCGGATAACACGCCTGCAAAAAAGGGCAGCGACGCTATGGATACATCGGCAAAATCGCAGGCGGCACAACCGATCCATGCGGTAAAGAAAAAGAAGAAAAAGTTTAAAATGACAAAGAAAAAAGTAATTGCGGTCATTTTGATTCTTGCAATCGCGGGCGGTTGCTATTGGTATTTTGGCATGCGCGATAATGCCCAAGTGGTAACCACAGAGCGGCAAAACGCGCAGGTGGAACGCGGCTCTATTGCAAAATCAGTGGAGGGCAGCGGGCAGGTGGAGGCCATCAGCCAGTATGAGGTGACGGCGTTAGGCGTCAAGGGCGAGATTTTGGGCTGCTATTTTGAAGAGGGCGATACGGTGCAGGAGGGGCAGCTGCTTTACACCATTGACGCGTCCGATATGGAGAGCAGCATTGAAAATGCAAAGTCATCTTTGGAAAAAGCGCAGCTCTCCTATGACGACACATTAAAAAAATATAACGAAGCAAAAACCAACCAGACAGTTTCGGCGCCTATCTCCGGCGTGATCACCGCGCTGAACGTGAAAAACGGCGACGACGTCAATTCCGGCTTCCAGGCGGTGACCATTAAAAACAGCGACACCATGAAGCTTTCCATCAACTTTAATGCCAGCGATGCAAAAAATATTTGGCGCGGACAGCAGGCACAAGTCAAACTGGAAAATTCCTTTTCCACTCTTTCAGGTACTGTGGAGCACGTGGGCAGCGGCACCACAGTGAGCGCGGAGGGCGTTGCGGTCACAGCGGTTGAAATCACAGTTACAAACCCCGGCGCTATTAAAGAGGGCGACAAAGCCACTGCCATCATTGGCGATTTGGCCTGCAACAGCCCCGGTGAATTCCAATACTCCGACCAAAAAGACGTGGTGACTAAGCTTGCGGGCGAAGTGTATGGCTTGGGCTACCAGGAGGGCGATTACATAACACAGGGAACCGTGCTGTTTAAGATTGACCCCGCTGAGGACATGGAAACTACGTTAAAATCTGCAAAACTCAGCTTAGACGACGCAAAGACCAATTTGAACAGCATGAATGAGGATCTGAAGGAATATTCCATCACAGCGCCCATTACCGGCGAAATTATCCAGCGCAATATCAAAGCGGGCGAAAAACTGGACAATTCCAATGGCAGCGAGCCCATGGCGATTATTGCCGATTTGTCCACACTGACCTTTGACATGTCCATTGACGAGCTGGACATTGCAAATGTGGAGGTGGGACAGCGGGTGGACATCACCGCCGAGGCATACGAGGACGAACAATTTTCCGGCTATGTAGATAAAATCAGCATTGTGGGGAATTCCGAACAGGGCGTCACTACCTACCCGGTGACAGTGATTGTGGACAGCGAAAACAAAGATTTGCTCATCCCGGGCATGAATGTGGACGCCAACATTGTGATTGCCCAGCGCGATGATGTGCTGCGCGTGCCGGTGTCTGCCATCAACCGCGGCAACATTGTGATTGCAAAAACCGACGCGCCGGGGGTAGAAGATGGTACGCCGGCAGGCTTGGGCGCGCAAGACGGCAGCCAGGGCGCGGAAATTAGCGGCGCCGGTGTGCCTGCAGACGGCGATGCTCCTGCGGGCAGCGAACCTGCATCCGGCGGTATGCCGGGCGGTGCGGCGGAAGGCAGCAACCCGTTTACGCGCAATCTCGATATCCCGGAAGGCTACAAAGCGGTACAGGTGGAAGTGGGGCTTTCGGACAATGATTATGTGGAAATTATAAGCGGCTTAAACGAAGGCGACACAGTCATTTTAAATCAGGAGACACAGAGCGACTTAGGAACGATGGCTGGTATGATGGGCGGCAGGATGGGCGGCGCTGCTCCGATGCAGGGCGGCCCTGGACCGCGCTAATGCCGAAAAAAGGAGCTGGTGTTTGCATGATTGAATTAAAAGACGTATATAAAATCTATTCGGACGGCGACAGTGAAATCCGCGCGCTGGACGGAGTGTCGCTGTTTATCGGCAGGGGAGAGTTCACCTCCATTGTCGGCTCGTCCGGTTCGGGAAAGTCCACCTGCATGAATATTATCGGGTGCCTGGACGTCCCCACAAGGGGCGAGTATTACTTAAATGGAAACGATGTAAGCGAGCTGGACGAAAGAGAGCTTGCGCGCATCCGCAATAAAGAGCTGGGATTTGTATTCCAGCAATATAACCTCATCCCCAAGCTCAATATTTTGGAGAATGTGGAGCTGCCCCTCATTTACCGGCGCATTTCCCCTTCCAAACGGCATCAGCTTGCCAAAGAGGCGCTGGAAAGAGTGGGGCTTGCCGACCGTATTCACAAGCTGCCGTCCCAGCTTTCGGGCGGCCAGCAGCAGCGGGTTTCCATTGCACGGGCGCTTGCGGGCAGCCCGCCGGTCATTTTGGCTGACGAACCAACCGGCGCGCTGGATTCTAAAACTGGGCGGGATGTGCTGGGGTTTTTAAAAAAGCTCCACAATGACGGTACAACCATTGTGCTCATTACACATGACATCTCCATTGCGGAGGAGACCAACCGAATCATCCGCATCCAGGATGGAAAGATTATTTCCGATGAGAGCAAGGAGGCGGCGAACAGTTGAACATTAAACAATCCTTTATTTTAGCGCTAAAAAGCCTCATGAACAGCAAAATACGGTCGTTTTTAACCATGCTGGGCATCATCATCGGCGTTGCGGCGGTCATTATGATTGTGAGCATGATTAAAGGGATGACCGACCAGGTGCTGAACGAATTTGAAAGCATGGGCGCTACCAACATTTCCGTCACGGTAATGGGACGCGGCGGGCAGATGGGCGGCAGCCGGTCGGTAGATATTGACGATATGCAGCAAATTGTGGACGACAACCCCGATGTGCTAAAGGCCATGACGCCCTCTATCAGCATCAATGGCAGTACGGTAAAATCGGGCTCCACAAGCCTTACAATGACAAGCGTAGTGGGCGCGAACCAGGAATACTCCACCATCAATAACAAGAAGCTGGAATATGGCAGAGGCATTCAGTATTTGGACTGCGACAAGCGGCTTCCAAACGCGGTGATTGGCACCTATGTGGCAAACGAACTGTTTGGCTCCGCTGAAGCGGCGCTGGGCGAAAGCTTTAAAATCAATGGAAAAACGTTAAACGTGGTGGGCGTGTTAGAAGAGCAGAGCGAAAGCGAAGAGGGCAGTTCCGATGATACGGTTGTGATTCCCTACACCGTGGCGCAAACGCTTTCCAACACCTTTGCAATTGGCAGCTATACCTTTTGTGCAGTCTCCAAAGACACGGCGGACGCCGCACAGACGCTCATTGAAGATTATTTGTTCGGCATCTTTAACGACGAATATTCCTACAGCGTCACAAACATGTCCAGCTTAATTGACACCGTCAACGAAATGACCAACACCATGTCGGTCGTTGGTTCGTGCGTGGCAGGCGTTTCCCTCCTGGTCGGCGGCATTGGCATTATGAATATCATGCTGGTGTCGGTCACCGAGCGGACGCGGGAAATTGGTATCCGCAAATCGCTGGGCGCCGCCCCGTGGGATATCAAAAGCCAGTTTGTGGTGGAGGCCATCACAACCAGCTGCATGGGGGGGATCCTTGGCATCTTGCTCGGCATTGTCGGCTCGTATGGGATAAGGGCATTGAATATAGAGGGCCTAGAGCCTGCAATTTCTCTCACTTCAATCCTCATTTCCTTTTCGGTGTCGGCACTCATCGGCGTTTGTTTCGGTTACTTCCCAGCCAAAAAGGCATCCAGGCTCAATCCAATTGACGCCCTACGATACGATTAACTTGAAGGAGGAATTTTATATGGCAAGAAAACTGGTATCTGTTTTGCTGGCCGTTTGCCTGATGGCAAGCCCGGCCATGCCGGCGTTTGCAGAAACACAGCAAATGGATGACCTGATTGCGTTTGTATCGCATTTTAATATTATCAACGGCGACCCGGGCGGGAACTACCGTTTAAACGATTTGGTCACCCGTGCAGAGTTTACCAAGGTTGCAGTTGCGGCGTCATCTTTTCGCAACTCGGTGGCAACGAGCCTTACAGTTTCGCCGTTTCAGGATGTGTCCTATCAGCACTGGGCCGCGCCCTATATCAAGGTTGCGCTTTCTAACGGCATTATCAGCGGCTATGAGGATTCCACCTTCCGGCCGGACAACACTGTGTCGTTTGAAGAGGCAGTTACCATCTTTTTAAAGCTTCTTGGCTACACCAACGATGACTTTGGTTCTTCATGGCCCTACGGGCAGGTGGGGCTGGCAAATAACATCAAGCTGACTGAACAGATTGAAAAAGGGGTTGGCGATGCGCTCAACCGGGAGGACGTCATCCGTCTGACCTACAATTTGCTCAATACCAAAATGAAGGACTCCGATTTAAAGTATGTGGACGTGTTTGACTGTGCCATCACAGACGATGTGATTTTAATTGCAACCTCCAACGAGGATGCTTCGGTAAGCGCGGACAAGGTGGTCACCTCGGCCGGCACATTTTTAATCGGCGATGATTTTGACTATAACGACGTAGGCCGCAAGGGCAGCATCACTGTAAAAGACGGCGACGAACTCATCTGTTTTATTCCCAATGACCAGCAGGTGACAGAATACACCGTCACCGCAACGATGGGTTCGGACTTGGTGTTTGACGGCACTGTGCTAAACATTGACGAAAATATGGCAACCTATTATAAATCCCAGCAGTCCACCTATTCGCAGGTGGTGCCCTCCGCCAAAAAAGGCGATGTGTTTAAGGTGTTTGCCAATCAGAATGGAATCATTGATTATACGCTTCTCATCCCACAGGGCGAAAAAACCGACTTTGACACGGCCGATATGGAGAAAAAAGTGGTGTATTCGGTGATGGACAATAAGATTATCACCTATGAAAACGGCGTATTTGACGAATTTACGGTGGGCAGCAATGTCACCATGTATGAGGACGACACGCTGACTTCCTATTCCGCCATTCAGGCAAAAATGGCCATTGGCGACATTTTAAACGTGCGCTATGACAAAAATGGAGAGATTGATTATATCGTATACAGCGAGGGCGACTTAAAAGGTCCGATTACTGTGACAGGCTCGAGCTGGCAGAGCGCGTTTGGTGTGGACACATCTGGGCTTACGGTGATGCGCGACGGCGTGAAATCATCTTTGGATGAGATAAAAACCTATGACGTGGTGTATTATTCCGATGATTTGGGCATGCTTTTGGCGTACAGCAAAAAGGTGACAGGCGTGTATGAGTCTGCATCGCCCAACCGCGACATGCCAAACACGGTGACTGTATCGGGTGTACAATACGATCTGGAAGGTGTGACGGCGTTTAATAAGCTCTCCTCTTCCGGCGACTTTATTTACGGCGACACCATTACCCTGCTCATTGGGCGAAACGGCGAAGTGGCCGATGCCATCAGCGCTGAAACAGCTGTGCAAAATGTGGTGGGATATGTGACAGAGACAGGCAGCAAAACCTATCTTGACAACAACAATAACGAGTATTCCTCGTTTTATGTGGAATTGGCGCTGACCGATGGCACCACAAGCGAATATAAAACCCAGAAAAATTATAAGGACTATTTAAACAGCGTGGTGAGCGTCACGTTTGACGACTCCTACGCTAAGCTGGATCGGAAGACCGGCGACAGCACAGTGTATGGCAAAGTGAATGCCAATGCCCTGACGCTTGGTGAGGACGATCTTTCAAAAGACGTGGAAATTTTAGAGGTGAGCACCACCTATTCCGACGAAGTGGGCGCGTATAAGAAGCAGTTTTTGCAGCGCTTAGACGGGATGGAAGTGAAAAGCGGCAGTGTGGTATTCGCCGGCAAAAACGCCGCGGGCGAAATTGAACGCCTGGTGTTGGAAGATGCCACGGGCGACCTCTACACCTATGCGGTTGTAACCAGTGTGCAGACCCGCAAGGCGGACGGGAGCGGCAGCTATCAGTATCAGTTTGACGCAGGAGGCACTACCTATGTGGATGCAGGCCGGTATTTGCCGGTTTCCAGCGGTGCGGCTGCCAAACTGACTTTGGACGAAACCAATGCGATTGCGCGGGCGCAGTCGCTCACAAAAATTGACAATATCACCAGTGTTTCATCGCTCTATGTGGGTACGAAAAGCCAAACAACCTACAAGGTGAGTTCAGAGGTACTGGTATATACGGCGCAGTCATCCGGCGCGGGATATAAATATCTCATTACTCCCATTGATGACATTGCCGGAAATGAGGACCAATACAACATCACCGCGTATTCTGACAAGTCAGAGGCACTTGGCGGCCGGGTGCGGGTGATCATAGCTTGGCCAAAAGGATAATTTCTCATATTCGAATATAAATTCCCCCAACGCAAAGCGGAAGGACAGTTTGTCCTTCCGCTTTGCACGTTTATAGCGCCTGTTCTTTTTTTAAACGCCCCTCTTTTAAAAGGGCACGCAAATTGGCAGCATCCTGGTTTTCCAGTGCATCCCGATATGCGGAGAGGTTTTTTAAAATGGCGTCAATTTCTAGTAACAATGGTTCGCGGTTATATAAAAACAGCGCAGTCCACATGTCTTCGTTGAGCCGGGCCACCCGGGTCATATCCTGAAAGCTGCCCGCTGTAAATCCCCGTTTTTTTTGCAGGGTAGGGCTTTTGATATAGGCGCTGGACACCACGTGCGCAAGCTGAGAGGTGTATGCAATGATCTGGTCGTGTTCCTCCGGCGTGGTAGTCACCACCAGGCCAAATCCCAATTCAAGCGCCAGACGCCGCACGGTTTCCACTTTGTCAGGCGGCGTGCCGTCGTCCTGCGGCGTCATAATAAACGACGCGCCGTCAAACAGGGTATCTGTGGAATAAGAAAAGCCGGAAAATTCCCGCCCTGCCATGGGGTGGGTGCCGATAAAGAATACGCCTTCCTCTCTTAGCGGTGCGCTCACCCGATAGACAATTTCCCGCTTGACGCCGCATACATCGCACACAATGCCGCTTTTTTGAAAGCGTTTTTTGTGTTCTAAAATAAAATCCCGCGTGGCTTTCGGGTGCAGGCACACGAATACCAAATCGAATTCACAGAGGGTTTCGGGCGTTGCTATGCCGTCAATCGCGCACTGTGACAGCGCGTCTGACAATGTTTTTTTATCGGTGTCCATGCCAAAGCAGGCATGCGTTGTCCGTTTTTTGATGGTTTTGCAAAGAGAGCCGCCAATCAGCCCCAGTCCAACAACTGCAATCTTCATAAACTGCCTCCTTATATCATCCGGTGTTCAAATTGTGCCAGTTTGTTGACAGTGTCCATCACCGCATCAAATTGCGCTGGTGTGAGCGACTGGTCGCCGTCGCACAATGCAGCTGCGGGGTTGTTGTGCACCTCAATCATCAATCCGTCGGCGCCTGCTGCAACCGCCGCTTTGGAGAGCGGCTCCACCAGGCTTGCAATCCCCGCCGCGTGGCTGGGGTCGACAATGACAGGCAGGTGCGTTTTGCTCTTTAAAAGTGGTATGGCCGAAATATCTAACGTGTTCCGTGTGATGGTTTCAAAGGTGCGGATGCCGCGCTCGCACAAAATGACGTTGCCGTTGCCGCCGGAGAGGATGTATTCCGCGCTCATGAGCAATTCTTCTATGGTGTTTGCCAGGCCGCGTTTGAGCAAGATGGGCTTTTTGGAATGCCCCAGTTCCTTTAAAAGCTCAAAATTCTGCATGTTGCGTGCCCCAACCTGAATGATATCCACATCAGAAAATAAATCCAAATGGGAAAGGCGCATAATTTCAGTTACCACAGGCAGGCCGGTCTGCCTTTTGGCCTCTAAAAGGAGCTTTAGGCCGTCTTCGTGCAGCCCCTGAAACGAGTAGGGGGAGGTGCGGGGCTTAAACGCGCCGCCGCGCAGGAGCTTTGCACCGCTTTTCTTTACGCTCTTTGCCACGCTCACCATCTGCGCTTCACTCTCAATGGAACACGGGCCTGCTGCCACGCAAAAATATCCCTGCCCAATTTTGACACCGCCTACCTCCACAATGGTGTCTGCGGGGTGGAATTTGCGGTTGGCCGCCTTGTAAGGCTCGGATACACGCTTGACGGTTTCTACAATCTCATTTGCCGCAATGGACTCCACATCAATGTTTGAGGTGTCTCCAATCAGGCCTAAAATGGTGGTATAGGAACCTTGGCTGTAGTGGACGGAAAGCCCCTGCGCCTTTAGGCGTGAAATGAGCGCGTCCACTTGCTCCTGTTTGGGGTTGGGTTTTAAAATCACAATCATGGTGGTGCCTCCTTTTGGGTTGTAATATTTTACAAATAAAAAGCCGATAACTTTTTTTGTTGTCAAAAAAAGTTATCGGCAAACTTGTTATATGCACTTACAGGAGCCTTTTTGCACCCTACGATAAATTTTTTGACAGCAACAATTGACCGGGACCATAATAATAGCCCAGGTAACGATACGCATATGTAACGATTGCTGTCAGTGTGCGGCGCATAAAGCTTCCTCCTGTTTGATTTTACAAAACTATACCACAAGATCGGTTGATTGTCAAGCCCTAATTTAAATAGAGCCTTTTTAATTTTTCCAAAACCTTGCGCTCAAGCCGGGAGATATACATTTGGGAAACGCCCCATTTTGCTGCGATTTCCCGCTGGGTGAGATTCCTATAATAGCGGTAGAGCACCAGCTTTTTTTCTTCGCGCGTCAATTTTTTTACCGCGGATTGCAAAAATGCGCGGTTTTCTACAATTAAAAAACGGTCCTCTTCCACGCCGACAATCTGGTTGAGCGCGGGGGAATCCTCATTATACACCGGGCAGTCCAGCGAGAGCATGTTGACCACGTTTTCAAACACCATGCAGTCGCGCACGCAGGGCTTATCTAAGTCCAAGACCGTCGCAATTTCGTCAATGGTGGGGATGTAGCCGTCATATTGCATGCGGGAAAGCCGGATGCGGTTTGCCTTTTGAAACACCTCGTAAATTTTCCGGGGCAGCTTTACAAGGCAGCCCTTATCGCGGAAATAGCGTTTGATTTCGCCCAAAATGGTGGGCGTGGCATAGGTGGCAAATTTGACGCCTACATCCGGATTAAACCGGTTTGCCGCCTTGATGAGCCCCACGCAGGCCACCTGAAATAAATCGTCATATTCCACACCCTTGCCCAGATATTTTTTTGTGATGATATTTGGCAGATACAGGTAGCGCTCCACAATCTGGTTGCGCAGGCTTACGTCTTTTGTTTCGTAATACCGACGCATCAAATCGTCATCATCTTTTGCTTGCAGCGCTGTTTCCATTTTATCACCCCTTTTTAAAGGCCCGCATAAGGTTGCCAAGCCTTGGGTTTCATGGCCGGGATGCGGGCAGGTAAATTTTATAAATTCCCACATCCCCTTAAATGCCCGTTATGCGTCACGATCTTTAATTTGTCTATCACGGCCTTTTTCTGAAAGAAAGAACCCACGATATGGTATTTTTAAAGTATATCACAAGCAGGTTTTTTTTTCAATGTTAAATTACATTTCGCCAATATAGGCTTCAAATTTTTTGCGTTTGACCAGCGGCCCAGTTCCCGCCCCGCTGCACAAAACCAGCCTGTATTTGCAAAAAAACGCACTGCCAGCAAAAATTGACAGTGCGTCTTAACAGAAAAACCATCCTTGCCCTTTCTATGCAGCTGCGGTTTTGCTGTTTTTTCAAGTTTAATTTATTCAGCTGTTTTTGTAATTGCAAACTGGTCAAATAGCGTTCCGCCCGCCTCCGGATTATTAAAGTCGTAGTGATATACGCTTAAGATGAGGTCGTCACCTACGAGTTTAGCAACTGTATAAGTTGAAATATTTTCTAAATCCTCTGCAGTGCAGCCTGTTTCTGCTAAAACAACGTCATAAGTAGGGATGAGCGCTATTTCTGAATTCAACCCATCAGCTTCATATTTCCCGGTTGAATCGCTGACAGAGCCGAGTGTTACATAAGTTACGCCTTCCCTTGTATCAAAGAATTTTGTGGTTCTTCCATCAATTGTTTCTGTTTTAACAATCGTCGGATTCGGATTTCCTACCATATTGCCTTCTCCATCAGCGCCAACACCCTTAATCGGATAGGTTCTGGAATAGAGGTGTGCGTCGCCGCCAAGAACCAGGTCAACTCCAAGGTCTGAAAATACAGGCATTAAAGACGCCTTTCTTCTGTAGGATGCCCCGTAGTCTGTACTGCTTATTACAGTTGCAGTCTGCGGGCACTCGTGCGTGATAACGATTTTCCACTTTTTATCAGTGGCACGCATATCAGCCCTTAGCCAATCCATTTGCTCTTTATCATTCTCCGCGTCATATGGAAGCATTGTTGTATCGATGACGGCAATATGCATATCTTTGTAATCAAACGAGTAATACAGTTTCCCCTTTGATGCGCCTTCGGGAACGGGGTAATTAAAGTGTTTGCCGTATGCTTGTTCTATATTTGTATTAAGGCAGTCTGTATCGTGGTCACCTGCTGCGCCGTTAAAGGTTATATTGGGCGTTGTAAATGAATTCGCTTCGAAAGTATCTATCCACTGCTGTTCTTTCGTATAATCTATCACAAGATCGCCGGCACTTAAAATAAACTCTCCGTTTGGATGCGCTTCAAAGATATGGCTCAGCATTTTGCCCTTCGGTGCAGCCGCGGAATATGTACTGGACTGCGGATCTGCCAAAAGATAGAATTCTGCGTTGTTGGTTGTATTATCGGCAGTTTCCATTGTATATGTGTCTGACCAGAGATTAAATTCTTTGTTTCCGACTCTGTAATAATATGCTGTACCTGGTTTTAAATTTTGAACAACCACTTTTTGCCTGACGGAGGAATCATTCATAAAGTCATAATGCCGTTCTACGCTTGCATTTGCTTTAAGGTAGGCCGCATTTGTCCAGTCGGGTGTGTCTGCCGTTTTTTCTACGTAGCAAATTTCGCTTGTATAAAGGTTTGTAGTATACCAATTAAAGCCTTTTTGCGTATAAACATCACCGTGAAACGACTGTGCAATCCTGTCTATTGTGATATCGTTTTTAAACTCATTAAGGCCAGGGATTTCCCAAATTACACGGTTTGTTATAGGAACAAGCGTTTCTTTATCCCACAAGAACAGCTTTAATTTCATATTTTTCGTAAAATCAACGTCAAGCTGCGCTGTCAGCGTATCCCGTGATAAGTCGTCAAGCACCCTTGCGCTGATAAGCTCTTGTGTGTCAGAATCAAAAACACCTGCAAGCACCATTGGGTTCTGGGCTTCTGCAGTCAAGCTGTTCGGTACGTATACATCTACCATAACCTCATTTTCTGAAACAAGCGAAAATCTGGGCTGAACAGTAAGCTCTTTTACTGTAATATCATCTACGTAAAAATTACACGGATAATAATCAGAGCCACCTGTACTGTTAACGCCGATTGCATTGATAAGCGTATTTTCACCTTTTGAATCAACAACGTAAATTGTATCGGCACTTACTACATAGTGGAGCTTATATTCTGTCCATTCATTCCAGTTGAGCTTTTTTTGCACCATCGATATAGGATTTGCGCCGTATTTATAGGATTGGCTGTCATTTTCAGCTGAGCTTCCTGGACCGTTTAGCCCGACAGACAACGAAGGCAATGTCGCTTGATTGTTAACGTCGATTTCGTCGCCGCTGATATACCCGTCTATTGCCGCCTGTGTGTCGCCATACGGATAAGCGCCGCCTGTTGAATCTGCATAAACCCAAACAGAAATTTCAAATTCTTTACCGATATCTTCTTCGGTAAACATTTCCCAGCCCTGTGTCCATGTGCCGCCTTCGAGTATCGGTGTTCTGTTGGACAGATGAAACAGATTATAGAATTTCAATCTGTAGGAAGAACCGGCAATGATTTTTGAATTGTTGCTGTTCCAGCCTGTGCTTTTACCCTTCAGGCCTGCAACGTACTTTCCGCTATGGGCATTTTCAAATTCCATAATGCCCGTTGTTGGTTTTGCTGCCGACGCACCGCCGATACCGACAATCATATCGGAAGTGTTGGTTGTTGAAAATTTAGGATTGCTTTCAAAATCTTCATAGCTTATCCACGGGACTTCCACTTTTTCTTTGATTTCATCTGCATACGTCCATTTTGCATTATCCAGATAAAACACATCGTTCGCATCGCAGCCAATTACCTGAAAACGAAGGCGTGTAGTGATGTTTGAAACAGTGTTATCGACAGTTTCTCTAAAATCATCTGCATGATATGTATATGTTAACGATATAGTTGTCCATGTAAAGGTCGGCAATGTTTTATCGATTGTGGCGGGGTTGTTGCCTTTTGTCCCACTGCCTTTCGACCACCAAAGTTCACAGTCTCTTTCAGTTACGTCGGTGCTCACTGGTTTTAAATATACATCAAGTGAAAGGGTATAGGTTGTACCGTCAACAAATCCAGTTGCTTTGTCCCCACTTGTAGTAAAAGGTGTATATATGTGCGCTGCTGAAGTGGTGTTGGTGGAGTCGCCGCGGCCAACCTCCAAACAAATATTATTTTTTCCCAAAACAGGGTCGTTTTGAATTTTCGGTGTAGTTGCTGACTGTGTTTTCCACGCAATCGCTTGGTCAACATTTGCGCCAACCTTTATCCCAGTGTTTTCAAAATCCTGAAGGAACAGTGTTTTTTCAACACTTTGTATGGCTTCGCCGTCTATGTAACCGTTTTCCGAATACTTGATGGCATAGGTCACGCTTGACATAAGCATAACGAATATTAGGCTTAGCACAATGGTTTTCTTAGACATTCTTATCCCTCCCTAAATATTTCCTTGCCAAAAGTATATAACATTGTGTCCGCATTTTGTATTCATTATTTGCTATTTTACACTTTTTCTATTCGTTTTTTGCTCTCTTGCTTTTGTATCCAATGTTTATTATTACACCATAGCTTCCCAAATTTTACAATCTTTCCAAAAACTAAAGTTTTTGCACGCTAGGTTTACAAAAGAAGCACTGCCAGCAAAAATTGGCAGTACTTCTTAACAGAAAAAACCGCAATATCAGTTGGCTGATATTGCGGTTTTATTTCTTGTCATATAGGCCATTTTTAAGTAAATTATGGGGTAAAATTTTGATTGCCCGTAACGCCTCCAAAAAGCAGCTTATTTCTCCAATGGCTTCATGGTGGGGAACAGCAATACGTCGCGGATGGAATAGCTGTCCGTCAAAAGCATGACCAATCTGTCAATGCCGATTCCCACGCCGCCTGTGGGAGGCATCCCATACTCAAGTGCGGTGAGAAAGTCTTCATCCATCATATTTGCTTCTTCATCTCCCGCATTTCTCAGTGCCACCTGGGCTTTAAAGCGTTCACGCTGATCTATCGGGTCATTCAGCTCTGTAAATGCGTTCCCGATCTCGCGCCCCGTTATAAATATTTCAAACCTTTCGGTAAGCTCTGGCTGCCCCGGCTTTCTTTTGGCAAGCGGCGAAACCTCTACCGGATACTCTGTTATAAATGTCGGCTGGACAAGATGTTCTTCCACCTTTTCTTCAAAGAAAAGGTTCATAATGTCGCCGCGCGAAGCCTTTGCTTTTTCAGGCTCCAATCCGTTTGCCTCAGCCGCCGCAACCGCTTCTTCATCAGTTTTTATTGCATTAAAATCAACCCCGCTGTACTTTTTAACTGCCTCAATCATTGTCATGCGTTCAAAATGCGACAGGTCGATCGCAACGCCCTGATAGGTGATCTGCTCGGTTCCCAAAACTTCCTTTGCAACATATCTGATAAGGTTTTCGGTCAGATTCATTATATCGTTATAGTCTGCATAAGCCTGATATATCTCAATGGTAGTAAATTCGGGGTTATGGCGGATATCCATACCTTCGTTTCTGAATATTCTTCCCATCTCATATACCTTTTCAAGGCCTCCGACGATGAGCCTTTTTAAATGAAGCTCTGTGGCGATCCTCAAATACATCGGGATATCAAGCGCGTTGTGGTGTGTGATAAAGGGGCGTGCAGCGGCGCCGCCTGGGATCGTGTTCAGCATGGGGGTATCGACTTCCAAAAACCCCAGGTTATCCAGATAATTTCTGATCGAGCGAATAATTTTGCTTCTTGTCACAAAGGTATTTTTGACATTTTCGTTCATAATTAAATCAACATACCGCTGCCGGTAGCGCAGCTCCATGTCCTTTAGGCCGTGCCATTTTTCCGGCAGGGGCAGAAGCGATTTAGACAGCAGTGTCACTTCGGTTGCATGCACCGAAATTTCGCCCTTTGCGGTTTTAAACACATAGCCCTTCACGCCCACAATGTCGCCGATGTCCATCTTTTTATAGCGCTTGTATTCTTCTTCGCCCAGCGCGTCGCGCCGCACGTAGATTTGAATTTTCCCGTCGCGGTCCGCCACGTCGGAAAATGCGGCCTTTCCCATCACCCGCTTGCTCATCAGCCTGCCCGCAATGGCCACGTCTTTGCCTTCCATCGTTTCAAAATGCTCTAAAATTTCTTTGGAACAGGACGTACGGTCAAATTTGGTGATTGCATAGGGGTCCATGTTACTGGCTTTTAGCTCGGAAAGCTTTTCGTGCCGCACCTTGATCACTTCACTGATGTCCACCTCCGGCGTATTTTGCGCCGTATTTTGTTCGCTCATCTGTCTAAAACCTCCGTATCATTTGTTGATTGCAAGAATTTTAAAACGCAGGATGCCCGCCGGGCTGTCTACGTCCACCTCGTCGCCCACATGCGCGCCCAAGAGCGCCATACCCACCGGCGACTTGTCCGAAATTTTATTTTTGTTGGGATTGGCCTCCATCGAACCTACAATGGTATAGGTGACCTCCTCTTCAAATTCACAGTCATACACCTTGACGCTTGCGCCAATGCTCACCGTGTCGGTTGCAATGTCGCTTTCATCTATGACAACCACGTTTTCCAGGATTTTTTTGATCTCTGCAATGCGGGTCTCCATTTTGGCCTGTTCCTCTTTTGCCGCAACGTACTCCGCGTTTTCCGAAAGGTCTCCAAAATCGCGCGCAATTTTAATGCGTTCCGCAATCTCTTTTCGTTTTTCCACCCGCAGATATTCCAGCTCTGTCTCCAGTTTTTTTAATCCCTCCGGGGTTAAAATGGTCTGTTTGGTATTGGTCATTTCATTTTCTCTCCTTCAACATATATTTAAAACCATATCAATGGCAGGTTAATTTTATACACCATTATAATCAAATGTGCAGAGGTTGTCAACTGCTAATCTCATTTTTGCGGATATTATAAGTAGAACGCGCTTGTTTTATGCTTACAAACTAAAATATATGACGCCAAAAAGAGAATATGCTAGATTTCCCGCCGGCCCTCCAGCGCCTTGGTAATGGTCACCTCATCGGCATATTCCAAATCGCCGCCCACCGGGAGCCCGAACGCAATGCGGGTCACTTTTACCCCAAAGGGTTTTATCAGCCGGCTCAGGTACATAGCGGTCGCCTCGCCTTCAATGCTGGGGTTGTTGGCCAAAATGACCTCCTCTACGCCGCCGTTTGAGATGCGCGCAAGAAGCTCCTTGATTTTTAAATGCTCCGGGCCTATGCCGTCCATGGGAGAAATGGCCCCGTGCAGCACGTGATAAAGCCCAAAATACTCCCGCGTTTTTTCCAGCGCAATCACATCCTTTGGCGTCTCCATCACACAGATGGTAGTGCGGTCGCGTTTTGGGTGCGCACAGATTTCACACGGGTCGGTTTCGGTGAGGTTTTGGCAAACCGAACAGTACGTGGTTTTTTCCCGGGCATTTTGGATGGTGGAAACCACTTCGGCTGCCTCGGCATCTGTCAAAGACAGAATATGAAATGCGAGCCGGACTGCCGATTTGTGGCCAATGCCCGGCATTTTTTTAAACAGGTCAATAAGTTTGGAAAACGATTCGCCATACATCATAGAAGTTTCATTCCTTATCAATATTATAAAATGGGATTTTTTTCACCGCAAAGGATCTGCCGTACAAATAGGACAGCAAACCGCTGTCCCCCGTGTCCAAAAAGGTGATCCGGCAGGCATAGAGTGCCTGGTATGGCATGTGAAACTGCCGGTTAAAGGCACCCACGCCATACTTTCCATCCCCTAAAAGCGGATGCCCCACATGCGCGAAATGCGCGCGGATTTGATGGGTGCGCCCCGTTACGAGCTCCACCTCTAACAATGAGGTGTGGGGGCGGGTTTCCAGCGTGCGGTATTTGGTGATAATTTCCCGCGCGCCGGTGGCCTTTTGGTCATACACATAGACGGTATTTTTTTTGCAGTCTTTAAAAAGATATCCGGTAAGCGTGCCCTCTTTTGGAGTGATTTGGCCCTTTATCAGACACTGGTAACGTTTTTCAATTTCCCGGTTTTTGATTTTTTCGTTGATGATTTTTAAGCTTTGCGCATTTTTTGCCGCAATGACAATGCCGCCGGTGTTGCGGTCTATGCGGTTGCACAGGGCGGGTGCAAAGGCATTTTCCTCTTTGGGGCGGTATTCGCCTTTTTGATATAGATACGCCTTGATATGGTCAATGAGCGTGCCGTGCTTTTCACTGCTGTCTTCATGCACCACCATGCCGGGTTGTTTGTCTATAAGAAGCAGGTTTTCATCCTCATACACAATGGTTAAGCGGGGCTCTAGGTGCAAAAACGAAGGGGGCGTTGCCCGGTCGGGAAAGCGTTCATCGTTAATATAGAGCGAAAGGGTATCGCCGCAGCAGAGCTTTGTATCAATATCTGCCCGTTTGCCGTTTAATTTCACCCGCTTTTTGCGGATGTAGCGGTAAATTTCATTTTTGGGCATGGTTTTAAAATACTTGGCCAAAAATTTGTCCAGCCGCTGTCCGGCGTCATTTTGGCCAATGGTTACTGTCCTCATCTTGCTAAAACCTCTTTTGAAATGTAGCTTACATTTTGGAATTCCATCCGGTCAAGCTCCATGGAAGTTTCAAAAAAGTCGCTGAGCGTATCCGGGGTGGTGTGCCCCGTTATCACCCGCAGTAAGCGGCCGTCTGCACCGCCATAGCCGATTTTTGCAATCTCCATTTCAGGGATGGGGCCGTATTCGTGTGTATGGGCCGCAATGAGTGCCACGCCGTCTGGTGTGCAAAACGGCTCGGCGCTTTCTAAAATGCGATAGGGCACACGATACGTTTTTAGCAGGGCAAGCACTTCGGGCAGCGGCAGCGGGACGCCGTCTTTTACGCCCATGCCGTCGCGCAGCGGCGCACTCATGCACTTGTCGCTAAAAAGCGCGCCAATGAGCGCACAGCAGGCGACAATTTCCAAAAAAACGTCCGATGGGACGGCGTTTAATTTTTCAATGACGCTGACCGCGCGTGAAACGGCCGGCGGCGAAAATGAAGCGCGGGAAAGCAGGGCAAGCGCTTGATCTTTCTGCAGGGCGGGATGGTCGGTTTTTACCGATGCAGCCGTACAGTCAATGGCGTTTATTTGCGTTTTGTTTGCGCAAAGCTCGTATGTAAAACCGGGGTTTAACTGCAAAAGCGCATTGTCCGCCACCTGCTTGTCCAATCCCAAATCCAAAAGCGCCCCCAAAAGCCGTTTTGCACACACGCCTGCAAAGCAGTCAAAATAGAGGATATTCACCAAATCAACTTCCCTTCCAAAATTTAATATTTGATTGTGTCAAGGACGTTGCGGACCATTTGGTGTGACACGGTTGACAAAAATTTTTCTGGATACGTAAGCGCTGTTTCCAACAGTTTTTTTGCCTCGTCTTTTTTGCCCTGCTTAAGTTTTACCAGGCCATAGTTGTAATAGGGCTCAATAAACGTGGGGTTTTTAGAAAGCAGAGCGGTATAGATTTCCTCTGCTTTGTCAAGCTGTCCCAAAAGATAGTAGTTTTGCCCCAGGTTGTCTATAATGATGTAGTTATCCGGGTTAAAATCCATTGCCTCTAAATTTAGTTTGAGCGCCTTGTCCAGCTGATGGTCCTGCAAATAAAAATAGCCGATCACGCCGTAGAGTGCAGTGGTTTTAAAATTGCTGTCATAAATTTCTTGCACCGTCAAAATGGCTTTTTTTAAGTCGCCCGACTTCCACTTGATCAGCGCGCGGTTGAGCTTGGCGGTCATCAGCTCTTGCCGGCTGAGGGTAGCGCGCTGATCGGTGCAGATTTTGTCAATGAGCTGTTCGCTTTTTTCAAGCTGGCCGTCCCGCAGCAGCAAATAGGCATACGTTAACGCGTGCTGCGGTTTCATAGAGCCGGTGCGGTATGCCCGCGCAAAGGTGCGAAACGCCTTTTTTTTGTCTTTGCCAAACTGCAGCTGCGCCAGTATGGTAAGAACCGTCGCGCGTTTGACAAACGCCGTTCCCAACAAGAGGACTACGCCCGTCAATACGCCGTAAAGCGCGCCAAAGCGGGATGCAAAGAGCACCGCGAAAAAAAACACTAAAATGTAGGCAAACCCTTGTAATATACTTTTGTAAAACTGCTGCATCCATCTCTCTCCTTAAAATTCTGCATTGTTCACCGTGCGGGGGAAGGGGATGACGTCCCGGATGTTTCCCATGCCGGTGAGATATAAAATGGCGCGCTCAAATCCCAGGCCAAAGCCTGCGTGCGGCGTACTGCCATATTTCCGGAGGTCCAAATACCATTCGTAGTTTTGGGGGTTCATGCCAAGCGCTTCCATTTTTTGCTTGAGCACAAAAAAGTCGTCCTCCCGCTGGCTGCCGCCAATGATTTCCCCCACGCCCGGTACCAAGAGATCCATAGCGGCAACCGTTTTGCCGTCGCCGTTGGCCTTCATATAAAACGCCTTGATTTCCTTTGGATAATCTGTGACAAACACCGGACGGCGTACAATCTGTTCGGTGAGGCAGCGCTCATGCTCGGTTTGCAGGTCTGCGCCCCAGCGTACGGGGTAGTCAAATGCTTGCCCGCTCTTTTCCAAAAGTGAAATGGCCTCGGTGTAAGTGACATGTGCAAACTCACTTTGCAGCACCGCATTTAACCGCGAAAGCAAGCCCTGGTCCACAAATTGGTTAAAAAACGCCATTTCTTCCGGTAGGGTTTCTAAAAGGTCGCGGATGATATATTTTAATAAGTCCTCCGCAAGCCGCATGTCGTCATTTAAGCCGGCAAATGCCATTTCAGGCTCAATCATCCAAAATTCCGCCGCATGGCGGGGGGTATTGGAATGCTCCGCGCGGAAGGTGGGGCCAAAGGTATACACCTTTTGAAAAGCCATGGCATAGGTTTCGGCCTCTAACTGCCCGCTCACGGTGAGGTTGGTGGGCTTGCCAAAAAAGTCCTGCGCACTGTCTTGTTTTTTGCCAGTTTCAAAATCCAATGTCGTCACGCGAAACATCTCGCCCGCGCCCTCTGCGTCGCTGGATGTGATGATGGGCGTGTGCACATACAAAAATCCGCGCTCCTGGAAAAACTGGTGGATGGCATAGGCCACCCGGGAACGCACGCGGAACACCGCCGAAAAGGTGTTGGTGCGCGGCCGGAGATGCGCAATGGTGCGCAGATATTCAAAAGAATGCCGCTTTTTTTGAAGCGGGTAGTCTGGCGACGATGGTCCCACAATCAAAATGTCAGACGCCGCAAGCTCAAACGGCTGTTTGGCGTCCGGCGTCTGCACCACCGTCCCCAAAACCCGGATACTTGCGCCCACGTTGAGCTTGGCAATCTGCCCGAAGTTGGCAATCGTATCCTTTGCAAACACCACCTGCAAATTTTGATAAAAGGTGCCGTCGTTTAGTTCAATAAACCCAAACCGGTTGGATGCACGGATGCTTCGCACCCATCCCTGCACCGCTGTTTGGGTAAATTGCTCCGGTGCGCGGTAAATCTGCTTGATATCTGAAATTTCCATAACTTCCTCCATTTTAGCGCTCGCGCCAATATTTTTTGTCAAGGCTTCGATAACTGATAGCCTCGGCAATATGTATGGATTCAATGCGCTCGCTGCCCGCAAGGTCTGCAATGGTGCGCGCCACCTTCCGGATGCGGCTGTGCGCCCTGGCGCTTAAGCCCAACCGTTCAAACACCTGTTTTAAAAGCGCTTTGCCCTCCTTATCCAGCGCACAGTATTTGTCCAAATCGGATTCGGAAAGCTGTGCATTGGCATAAATTTCACGGCCGGAAAACCGCTCCATCTGAATTTGCCGCGCCTGATTGACCCGGCTTCGGATATCTGCAGAGCACTCAGATGTTTGCGTGGAAGAAAGGGAATCATAATCCACAGCAGGCACTTCAATTTGAATATCAAACCGGTCTAGCATGGGGCCGGAAATTTTTGATAAATACCGCTGGATTTGCGTTTTTGTACAGGTGCATGTGTGCGTCGCATCGCCAAAATACCCGCACTTGCAGGGGTTCATGCTGGCAACCAGCATGGCTTGGCTGGGAAAGGTATAGGTGCCAGCCACACGGCCGACGGTGAACTTGCCGTCTTCCAGCGGCTGGCGCATGGCGTCTATGGTATCCTTTTTAAATTCGGGGAATTCATCCAAAAACAGTACGCCGCGATGGGCCAGGCTGATTTCCCCCGGCTTAGGCACCGTCCCGCCGCCTGTGATGGCCTGGGAGGAAATGGTGTGGTGCGGGTTGCGGAACGGCCGCGTGCGGACAAGGGGCGTATCGGCTGGCAGCTTGCCGGCAATGGAATAAATTTTGGTAATTTCTAACGCTTCCGAAAAGGAAAGGTCGGGGAGGATGGAAGGCAGGCGTTTGGCAAGCATGGTTTTACCAGAGCCGGGCGCGCCAATCATGAGAATATTGTGTGCGCCTGCTGCTGCAACCTCCAGCGCCCGCTTTGCCGCGGCCTGCCCCTTGACGTCGCAAAAATCGGGATATTGCTCATTGCCGCCGTTAAAATAGGCGTCAATATCAATTTTTTGGGGGGAAAGGAGCGCCTCGCCGTTTAAGTGGTTTACCACTTGTGTCAAATGGGATGCCGCATAGATGTTGACCCCCTTCACAACTGCGGCTTCTGCTGCATTTTCGGCGGGGACAATCATATGCTGGATGCCGCACTCCCTTGCAAGGATGGCCATGGGGAGCACACCGCATACCCGGCGCAGGGCGCCGTCAAGCGCAAGCTCGCCCAGAATGAGATAGCCGTCCAAATTGTCACATGTAATCAGGCCGCAGGAGAATAGAATGGCAACTGCAATGGGAAGGTCAAAGCATGCGCCTTCTTTTTTTGTGTCAGCCGGTGCAAGATTGACAATGATTTTTTTAGAAGGAAACAAGTATTCACAGTTTTTAATTGCCGCCTTAATCCGCTCTTTGGACTCCTTGACTGCGGCGTCGGGCAGGCCCACGATATCCATCGAGGGGATACCGTTTAAAAGGTCGGTTTCCACTGTCACAGTCTTTGCTTCAATACCTGAAAGACTACAGGTTTTCACGGTTGCAACCATCGTTTCACTTCCCAAGCTTCCTTAATTTTAATATCCTTATTATCTTACCATAAATGATAAAAAATTTCCACTCTTTTTCAAAATAATTCAAATTTTTCAGAAAAATTTTTTATTTTTTTGAAAAAAGGGGTTGACAAATCAAAACATTAGGTGTATAATGCACTTAAAGTCAAAGAAAGTCAAAGTCAAACGATGTCGAAGGGGGTGGTACGGATGAACATCAGTGATTTAATTGAGCAGTTTATTGTGGGGCAGCTGGATGATGAACGCATGGTGGAACTAAAGCGCAATGAGCTGGCAAACGTGCTGGGATGCGTCCCGTCGCAAATCAACTATGTAATTTCCACCCGGTTTACCACCGAGCGCGGCTATATTGTGGAAAGCCGGCGCGGCGGAGGCGGATATATCAAAATCACCCGTGTCAAGGTGCCGGCAGGCGATGAGCTGATGCATGTCATCAACAGTGTTGGCACTTCGGTGGATGCAAAAACGGTGGAAGCAATTTTAAACAACCTTACGGCAGATGGTATCATTTCGCCGGAATCGGCAAACATCATCTTATCGGCGTGTTCCGACAAGGCGCTTCGCATCATTGCAGGCGCCAAAGACCGCAATGTGCTGCGGGCAGATATTTTTAAGACCGTGTTAATCGGGCTGGTGTAAAAGGAGGTTTTTTACTTATGTTATGTAATCAATGCAAGAAGAAAACGGCAAATTTCCACTATAAACAAATTATAAACGGTCAGGTGCAGGAAGTACATCTTTGCGACGAATGTGCTGCAAAACAAGGGTATTTTGACCACTATCATGACCCATTTGATTTCGGCAACATTTTAAATGAGTTCCTTTCCATGGGGATTTCTGCACCTAAGCAGACGCCGGGTGGCGTGTGCAGCAAGTGCGGGATGGAGTTTGACACATTCCGCGAAACCGGGCTTTTGGGATGCCCCGCCTGCTATGAACAGTTTTCCAGTGCGGTCCGCTCTATTTTGCCTTCCATTCAGGCAGGCGATACACACAAGGGCAAAATCTGCGGGCGCGATGGGGAACAAATCCGGTTTCATCAAACGGTAAAGGGGCTCAAAGAGAAGTTAAAACGCGCCATATTAGACGAGCGCTATGAGGATGCGGCAAAGCTTCGTGATGAGTTGAAAAATTTGGAAGGGGGCGAAAACCGTGGCTAAATGGTATCAGCAGCGCGGCTTTCAGGACGACGTGGTGTTAAGCACCCGCATCCGGCTTGCGCGAAATATTTCGGGAATCCCATTTCCCACGCGTATGACAAAAGAGGATGCCCAAAAGACGATAGACGCCGTTTCAGATGCACTTTCCGGCTTTAACTACAAATTTCATGGTTATCCGCTTGGAAAACTGGATAAAATGGAAGCACAGGCTCTTTTAGAGGAATATCAAATCAGTCCCAAAATGTTGGAGCAGAAAGAGGGAAGAGCGGTATTTTTAAGTGCGGATAACAAGGTGAGCATTATGGTCAATGAGGAGGACCACATCCGCATGCAGTGTCTGTTTGCAGGCTTTGAAACCGAAAAGGCGTTTGATTTAATCAACAAGGTGGATGACTACTTAAGTGAAAAGATTGACTTTGCGTTTCATGAAACCTATGGATACTTAACGGCCTGTCTCACCAATGCCGGCACCGGCATGCGGGTGTCTTACATGCTGCACCTTCCCGCGCTGTGCCTAAGCGGCAAGGCGGCCGGGCTGTTTTCGGCAGTGTCAAAGCTGGGCATTGCGGTGCGCGGCCTGTATGGAGAGGGCAGCGACGCGGCCGGGCATCTGTTTCAAATTTCCAACCAGGTGACACTGGGGCTTTCCGAGCAGGAAATCATCAGTAAAATGACAGATGTCATCAACCAGATCATCACAAAGGAGCGGGAAATGCGAAATGCCCTGCTTAAAGAGAACAAACTGCTGGTGGAAGACAAGGTGTGGCGCTCATATGGGCTTTTGCAGCATGCGCGGCTCATGAGCACGAAGGAGCTTATGGAAACACTTTCCTATGTACGGCTGGGCATTGCCGCGTCTCTCATTGACGGCGTTTCTTTTGAGGCGGTAAACACCGCTATGATTGAATCCCGCCCAGCACATGTAATAAAGCAAAGCGGTAAGGATTTGACCCCGGCGCAGCGGGATGCGGCGCGGGCGGCGCAGCTGCGGAAGATTTTTTCGTAAAGGAGGAATTTTTATGGAAAACAGATTCAGCGATAAAGCACGGCAGGCATTGCAGTGCGCACAGGAGACGGCCTCCTCTATGGGGCACGGCTATGTTGGGACAGAGCACATTTTAGCCGGTTTGTTAAAGGAAGGCACTTCGGTTGCCGCCAAGGCGCTGGAGGCACAGGATGTTACATTTGAGCGGGTGTCGGATAAAATTTTGGAAATCACCCCACCTGCAGAGGGGATTTCAGGCGGATTTTTCCATGCAAATCTGCCGCTGACCCCTCGGAGCAAGACGATTTTGGAAATGAGTTTTTCAGAATCCCGCCGGTTTGGCGCGTCCTATATTGGCTGTGAACACATCTTGCTTGCCATTTTAAAGGAGCGCGAAAATATTGCAGTGCGCATTTTGGCGGATTTGGGCTTTAATGCAAATGCAGCGGTTAACTTTATGTTTAACGGCGGAGGCAGTGCAGGTGGGGACTATTCGGAGAAAAGCCGCGGCTCACTTAAAAATTTAGAGCAGTTTGGCACCGACCTTACCAAAATGGCAAAGGATGGCAAGTTTGACCCCATCATTGGCAGGGACAAGGAAATTGAACGGGTGATTCAGATCCTTTCCCGCCGCACCAAAAACAACCCCTGCTTAATCGGTGAGCCGGGGGTGGGCAAAACTGCCATTGCTGAAGGCTTGGCGCAGAAAATTGTGGAGGGCAAAACGCCTGAGACACTCAAAAATAAGCGTGTGTTTTCACTCGATTTATCCTCTATGATTGCAGGCACCAAATATCGCGGCGAATTTGAAGACCGCATCAAAAAGGCATTGGACGAAGTGAAAAAGGATGCGAACATCATCCTCTTTATCGACGAGGTGCACACGCTGGTGGGCGCCGGCGCAGCGGAGGGCGCCATGGATGCGGCCAACATTTTAAAGCCGCTTTTGGCACGCGGTGAGCTGCAGGTGATTGGCGCAACCACGCTGGACGAATACCGCAAAAATATTGAAAAGGATGCGGCGCTGGAGCGCCGGTTCCAGCCCATTATTGTAGGGGAGCCCACTGTGGAGGAGACCATTGGCATCTTAAAGGGGGTGCGCGATAAATATGAAGCACACCACAAGGTAAAAATTTCGGATGAAGCGCTAGAGGCAGCAGCGAAGCTTTCGGCACGTTATATCACCGACCGTTACCTTCCTGACAAAGCCATTGATTTAATTGACGAGGCGGCTTCTAAAATGCGGATGAAAACCTTTACTGCGCCGCCCGACATTAAAAATTTGGAGGAAAAGCTGCAGGCGGCAACGGCGCAAAAGCAGGAGGCCATTGCGTCGCAGGAATTTGAAAAAGCCGCATCGTTCCGTGACCAGGAGGAGACGCTCAAACAGGAATTACAGAGCAAAAAAGACGGCTGGAAGGACAACACTATGAAGGAGACCTGCACCGTTGGAGAGGACGAAATTTGTGACGTCATTTCCCAGTGGACGGGCATTCCGGTCAAAAAGCTTGCGCAGGAGGACCAGGAAAAGCTGCGCAATATGGAGGCCATTTTGCATCAGCGCGTGGTAGGGCAGGAGGAAGCGGTTGTGTCGGTGGCAAAGGCCATCCGCCGGGGCAGGACGGGGTTAAAAGACCCCAAACGGCCCACTGGCTCATTCATCTTTTTAGGCCCCACAGGCGTTGGTAAAACCGAGCTTTGCAAAGCGCTGGCAGAAGCGGTATTTGGCGATGAGAACGCGATTATCCGCGTGGACATGAGCGAATATATGGACAAACACAACGTGTCCAAGCTCATCGGTTCCCCTCCAGGATTTGTCGGCTACGATGAGGGCGGCCAGCTCACAGAAAAAGTACGGCGCAAACCCTATTCTGTGGTGCTGTTTGACGAAATTGAAAAGGCGCACCCGGATGTGTTTAACATCCTTTTGCAGATATTGGAGGACGGCATTTTGACCGATGCACAGGGCAGACGCGTGGACTTTAAAAATACCGTTATTATCATGACGTCCAACATTGGCGCGCGGCTGATCACCGAGGAAACACACACATTGGGATTTAACACGCCGGAAGAGGGTGAAAAGAGCTATGAGAGCATCAAGGAAAGTGTTTTGGGCGAGCTCAAAAAGGTGTTCCGCCCTGAGCTTCTCAACCGGATTGACGAAATTATCGTCTTTCATCAGCTCACCAAAGAAAATATTTTGGAAATCACTCGTATGATGCTGAAAAACCTTTCCAACCGGATGGCCGGATTGGATATTCAAATCCGGTTTACCGACGATATTGTCGAGCATCTTGCAAAGGTTGGATTTGACCCGGTTTACGGCGCACGGCCTTTAAGAAGGGCCATTCAGTCGCAAATAGAAGACCTGCTCTCAGATGAGATGTTAGCGGGGAATTTGCCCAAGGGATCATCCGCCGTGGTGGAAATGGCAGATGGCAAACCAGCGGTAAAAGTAGAACAGGCAGCCAATGCATAAATCAAAAACCGCAGCAGATGATTTTGCTGCGGTTTTTTGATTGTTGGTATATGGTATTTGAAAGCAAAATCCCCTGCATTTGCAGGGGATTTTTTGATTATTGCAATCATTTATTTTACGCTGACTGTGATGTCGTCCATATACAGGGTGGGGGCCAGTTCGCTGCCGTTTGGCTGGTCAATGCCGAACAGCGAAACGATTTTGTCCTCATGCTCATATTCAAAAGTCAGCTCTGTCCAGGTATCTTTTTTGACGTCAAAAGATTCAGATGCAAAGGGGGTCATTGCATAATCGGTGTTTGTCAGGCTGTATGCACCGAGCCGGACTTTGGTGTCAATGGGGGAATAGACCCAGCATTTCACCGTATAGGTTTTGCCCACGTCCGCTTCTGCAAAGAAGTTCATGAGTTTTAAGCGGAAATAGCTTTCCGTACGGTCCCCCATTTTGAGGCTCTTGCCAGAACCCGAGGTGTGATCCTGCTCAGAAGAAATGATGACATTTGCTGCCGGCAGGCCGCCGCCCATCTGCATATCGGTGTTTTCTACCAGCGCGGTTAAACTGTCAAAATTGAGCGAATCGATAGTGCCTTTGGAATTTTTCACAATGCCGGATGAACCGCCGGTAGCGGGAGGCGTGGTTGTGCCCGTGTTGCCGCCGGTATTGCCGCCATTTTCAGTTGTAGTGATGGTGGTGCCGTCGCTCGTGCCGCTTACAACAGCTTCAGAGTTCCCATTTGCACCTTCTACAACGGTAACATCGTCCACATAAATGGTGTCAATGCAGGTATTGGAGGCAGGACGTTGGTCAAACCCTACCTGGGTGACCAGCGCATCCTCATGTTTGTATTCCATTTTAATTTCCGTCCAGGTGGCTTGGGGGATTGACACTGTGATAAACCGCTTTGGATTAAATGCATAGGTAAGGCCAACATCACTGTATGTGGCAAGCGTCACCACGCCTTTGTCCATATTGGGCACATATACCCAGGCGGAAATGGTGAAGGTTTTGCCAATATCGCTTTCGGAGAACACATTGGGGAGCTTCACGCGGTGGTCCGATTTTGTGCGGTTGGCCATTTTGAGGCTCTTGCCAGAACCTGTGGTGTGGTCTTGCTCAGAGGAAACCGACACGTTTTCCGGTTTGTATTCTGCGCCCAGCACCACATTTTGCTTGTCAACGATTTGTGTCCAGTCCTCAAAGGTAAAGGATTTGGTAGTGCCAGTCGGGGTGGTAGATTGGTTGTCGTCCGGATTGGGCTCTTCTTTTTGGGTGGTAATCACAACCGTCTGGGAAGATTCTACCCATTCCACCTCTGCACCCAGGCTTTCAGAAATAAAGCGGACGGGCACCAGTGTGCGGTCGTTTACCAGCTGTGCCGGAACGTCTAATGTGACCGTGCTGCCGTTCACTGTCGCTTTTGTGTCGCCAATTTTTAAGGTGACGGTCGTAGAACCCAGCGTACCGGTAACCGTTTCAGTTGCTTCCTCCCACGCAATGGTTGCGCCCAGCGCTTCAAAAATACCGCGCATGGGCACCAGCACCCGATCGTTTACCATAACTGGCATCTGGTCATAGGTTTGTGCTTGGCCATCAATCGTAATTTTGATGCTGTCGGCCGCAATTGCCGGGACGACAGAAGCGCACAGCATCAATACCAAAGACAAAACAACAGCAGTAATTTTCTTTCTCATTTTCATCCCTCCTAAAATAATTTTTATTATTACACCGCAGCTATGCGGTTATAATACGAAGAAATACAGAGTTTAATTGACAAGGCCGACGGTAATATCGTCTATATAAAGCTCTGGCACAAGCACGCTTTCCATTGTTTGCTCCAGCCCAAACATGGTGATGGATGGGTCGTTGTGATTGCAGACAAACGCAATCTGCACCCATTTGTCCTTGGGGACATCAAACCGTTCGGAATAGACCGGCACAAATGCATGGTCGGTGCCTTGCACACTATAAGTCCCTGCGGTTAGGGTGGTAGAAATGTTGGGAGAATACACCCAGCAGGAGACAACATAGTCGTTCCCTAAGTTATTTGGCGAAAACACATCGGCAAATTTTAAACGGTCATTATTTTTTACACGCCCGCCCATTTTGAGCGATTTGCCTTTCCCGGTGGTGTGGTCAAAATCACTGGACACCACCGCGCCGGAAATGTCATAGCTGGCGCCGGAGGCAATTTCTTTCCGGGAGATTGTTCCGCTTTCAAAATTCATGGTTTTTACCACAGTGGCATTTGCAAGCGCGTCCTGTACTGCTTGGGGAATATCGGTGGCCTTTGTGGTATCCGCCAGGGGTGTGCCGCCCCCGACACAGGTAATATTTACATTGTCAATGTAAAAGTCGGACGCGAGCGCGCCGCCTGTCTGGTCAATTCCAAGTTGTGTGATAAGGGCTGTCGTATGCCGGAATTCCAGGTGCAGCTGCGTCCAGGTTGCCTGCGGCACTTCAAACTGTTTGGATGCAACCGGCCGGGTGGCATAAGCGGTGCTGACGTCGCTGTATGCGCCAATCCGGATGGAAGCAGCGGTGCCGGGCACATATACCCAGCAGGAAACGGAATAAAGGCCGCCCACTTCTTCCGGCAAAAACATATTTTTGAGTTTTAGCCGGTAGCCTGCCTTTTCGCGGCTGGCAGCTTTCACGCTTTTTCCAGGGCCAGCGCCATAGTTTTGCTCGCTGGAAAGCGAGATGTTTTTTTCGCTGTAACCGCCGCCTGCCAAAAAGTCCTTTCCGGCTTCAAACTGACTTGTCGTGTCAAACGAAATGGATTTTTGCGAGGTGATTTCGCTGGTGATGACAACTGTTTGCGCAGCGTCGTCCCAATCCACAATGGCGCCCAGTGATTCGCCTACAAAGCGCACCGGGACGTAGGTACGGTCCTCAATGAGCTGTGCCGGTACATCCAACCGCACCGAATCTCCGCTTACTGTGGCGTATTTTTTCCCAATGCCAATGGAAACGGTACGGAAGTCTTTTACTGCAACTGCTTTGTTTTCAGCTTCCATCCAGTCTACCGTCGCGCCAAGCGACTCGAATATGGCCCGCATGGGAACCAATACGCGGTCGTTGATCATCACCGGCATTTGCTCAAATACCTGTTCTGTTCCATTGATGGTGACGCGGATACCCTCTGCGTACACCGGGATATGTATGGGAAGCACCAACATGCTAAGCGCAACAAGAAAAGCGGCGGCTCGTTTCATTTTCAGTTCCTCCACAGCATATGGATCTCTCTTATTTTTATTATAGTACCAATTTTAGGTTTTTTCAAGTGTTTTTTAAAGTATACAAAAAAGAATTTCCAAAACCAGCTTGCCTGCGAAAGCGAGGTTAGGAAAAAGGGCTTACAATGAAAAAGCCCGCCAACACGGGGTTAAAACCGGTTTGGCGGGCAATAGGGGATGTGGCTTATTGTTCTACCAATGTGGTAATGGACTGTGCTTTTAAGGTGATATGTGCTGTGCCATTTTGGATGGCGATACCGCCGATGCCTGCAAGCGTTTCTCCTTCAGCGGAGCGGTACGCGCTGGCAGCCTGCGCGGTAAGCCCGTTAATTTTTATGGCTTCATCGGCTTTGCTGTTGTTGACGGCAACCAAAACCAGCTTCCCGGTCTCGGGGTTGACAGCGGTGACAACAGAGATATCCGGATTGCCGCTGTAGGAAATGACGCGGAAAAATCCGGGCCGTATAAATTTTGAAAAGTGCCCCAGTGAATAGTATTCGTCCGCAAATGCGATTTCTTTTTTCTCATCGGAAAAGTCCACCAGGGCTTCGGCGTTTTGCGCGCCCAAGTTTTCCGCCAGCCGGATGCCGTACCAGTAGCACCACGCATTGTAGTTGTGGTTTAGATGGTCGGCAATCTCATTGCCGTATTTTAAAAGCGTTTCCACAGAATGCGTCCGTTTGCTGGAGGTCGCTTCACAGCGCTCCGCCTGAATGAGCGGCAGGTTAAACCGTTCCAAATTGGTGGTGTCAAGCGTAGTGTCGGAATAGGAATAGCTGTGGGTCAAAATTAAGTCCAGTTCATTTTGGATAAAGCTTGGATCTTCGGCTTCCCACTGTTTTAAGAAGGTGTTTGTGCTGGTTTGGGTGGATGCCTCCGGCCCGCCGACCAAGGTGGGAATGCCCTCTGCTGCAAATTTTTCCTTTACCAGTTTGGTGACCTGCATGAGCGAATTTGGCGAATACTCGCAGGAGGCATAGGCTGTGCTTCCCTCCGGCTCATTTTGTATAGACAGCCACCGAAGGTCAAAGCCCAAATCGGTTTGATAGTGTTTGGCCCAGCGCGCAAGATATTCGGCATAGTCTTCGTAATGTGCTTGGGAGAGGATATTTTGCGCTTCGGTTTTCCCCACGACCGACTGGTTTTCCTTCATCCAGGAAGGCGGGCTCCAGGGCGTTGCCAAAAAGTCGATTTCCGGGTTGATGGCAAGCGCCTGCTGCGCATACCAAATCTGATGTGTGTCCGCGTCCAAATCCCACTCGCCCGGCGCTGGGTTGATGGTAAACTGGAATTCAGGGTTGAAGTTGGACGCGTCGTTTGGCGTATAGGGGTTGATTTCTAACCGCACAATGGAAAGGCCAATCCCCTCCTCTGGGTCGTGCAGGGCTTTTAGGGTTTTTTGCTGCATTTCTTCAGACGCTTGCATCAAATACCACGCATTGTGGTTGGCTGACGCGCCAAAACCGTAAATTTCCTGCTTGACGTTGTCGGCGTAAATGTTGATGACATTTTCTTTGCCGGAAGAGGTGATGGTCACCCGCTGTGCAGCTTCATCCCAGTCTACCGTACAGCCCAAGCTCTCGGCAATAAAGCGGACAGGCACCATGGTCCGGCTGTTTAAAAGCTGTGCCGGCACGTCCAGCGTCGTGGCTACGCCGTTTATATATGCGGTTTTATCACCAATGGCAAGCCTGATTTCATCCGGCCCCTTTTTGCCGGTGATGGTTTGCGTGGCGTCATCCCAATAGACCGACACGCCCAACTTTTCAAAAATCCGCCTGAGCGGCACCAGCGTTCTGCCCTCTATGATTTCAGGCGGCTGGTCGCCGTTAAATGAGATTCGCTTGCCGTCGATAAAGACGCTGACGCCGAGATTTGCAATGCGTTCCAGCTCCCCTGCAGAGAGCACCGGCTGTTTTTGCGGGATGGTATCGGAGACGGTAACGGTCAAATCGTCAATATAGAGCTCGTAAACTGTCACATCCGCATGCGGGATATCCGGCACAGGCACCTGGTCCAGCGTGACGCCGTACACCTCTGTCCCGGTGTGCGTATAGGGCAGCTCAATTTTTGTCCACTCGCCTTTTTTTACCGTATAGCGGTAGTTTTCATCAAAATAATACTCCTTGCCATTGCCCGCTGCCCCTAAAAAGTCGATAACGCCAATGGTAAACTGCCCCGCGTCCACGGGTGAGTTATCTGAGACCATCACCATCATGGAGATGTTGTACGTTGTGCCCGCCTCCTGTGGAAGGCCTTCAAACGCGTTCATAAATTTTGCCCGCGCATAGGTGTAGCCCCGCCCGGAAAACAGGATGGACTTTCCGCTGATGCCGTAGTATGCCGTGTCGGTCAGTGAAAAATTGCTGGCAAACGCCCCGCCGCCCCCTTCAATTTTCGCCTGTTCAATGGAGGTTAAATCGTCGAAGGTATATTTGTTTTCGGTTTTTGTCGGCTGGGGTTGGGTGGAAATCACTTCGCCCGACGAAATTTCAAAGTCGTCTAAATAAAACGTTTCTGCAAGCGGGCCGGTGCAGAAATCCTGCGAAACGCCAATTTGCGTGACGATGGGGGTGTTTGGCTTAAATGTGAGGGAGAGCTTTGTCCACGCGTTGGCCTTCACCGGATATTTTTTGTAGCTAAACCCTGTGGTTGCATACTCTGTGCCCGTGTCAGAATAGGCGGAAATCAAAAGTTCGGTGTCTTCTAACACGTAAACCCAAAACGACGCTGTGATTTGCTTGTCTAGCATCTCGGGCGTGATGACGTTGTTAAACTTAATGCGGTGGTATTCCTCTTTTCTGCCGGCAAGCTTTATACTTTTCCCGCTGCCGGTGGTGTGGTCCTGCTCGGATGAGATGGACACATTGGCCGACGCGTATCCGCCGCCAAGCGTGATAAAGCCCTCTGGCAATGTGTCAAAGTCATCAAAGGTGTGGGACAAAAGCGTTGTCGTCTCTGCGCCTGCCGGCAGGCAGAGCAGGCTTGTCAAAAGCAATGCCGTAACCAAAAATACTGAAACTGCCCTTTTCATAAAAATCCTCCTTTATGTAGACGGTTTACAGGCTGCTTGCACTGCAAATCTCTTGATAGTTGAGGCCGTGGCGCAGCCTGCCGGTTCCCGAAAAGCTAAGCCGTTCCTCTTCCAGTTCGTCAATTTTATCAATTTTGTGGGTTACATAGTCCAAAACCCGTTCCATTGCCGTGTCAATGCGCATGATTGCGCCGCCGTACCGGATGTCTAAAATTTCCCAGCCAACCGGCTTGTATTCGTCAAAAAAGTGGCGGCGATGCGCTTTTCGCAAGGCCTGCAAATCCTGTGACAGTTTGGGAAGCACATGGCCTGCCATCCGCTTTAGTTCCTCAAAATTGTTGTTTCGATAGGCGGTTGTGAGCTGCCGGCCTAAATCCGCTTTGGTTTCCAAAACATTTGCCAAATGGGAATAAAAGGTAAACATGGGTTCAAATGCAGGGTAGCGTCTGGCAGACGCTTTGAGCTTTTCTTTGAGCGCGCTGTAATGGGATGAAAAGCTTGCATCTCCCAAATCCTTGTCGCAAAGGCCAAGCAGAACATCCTGCCACAGGCACGCGCGGGTAAGCGAGAGGACTTCTAAATTTTCACCGTTGTAAGACGGCATGCAGTCTAAGCGGTCAATGTCCATAAACGCATCCCAGTCCACGCCCGTGCAGCAAAAAAACCGCTGCGGGAGTCTTGCCATATCCGGTTCTTTTGCATACATGTGCTCGGCGTAAAGCATAAGCCCCGGCAAAGCGGCAAACGTGCTGCCCTCCCGGTGGTCGTCGCCCCACACGGTTGCAAATACTTCGCGCACCCCCTTTTGTTTGCAGGCCGCAAGGGCCGCGTTTGTAGCGGCGGCTGAGATGTTGTAAAAGCTTGCAAACGTCCTGGTGCTGCGCGAGCTGCCTGCAAATATCAGATGGCCGCCAAGCATCCGGTGCCGGTCAATCATGTCCGCATAGTCCGAAGGGTCTGTGTGGTAGTAGTCCCAGTAGATGAGGCCCATATTTTGCGGCACACGTTGCTTGTCTGTTTCGGCAAACTGCACGTTTGGGTCGTAATATTCATCTATATTGGATTTTGCGCGGAAATACATGTCAGACCACATCATGGGGGTCAATCCACGTCGCTGAACAATTTCATAGACGCGTGCCACGTGCTCTTGCATCAGCACCTCCTGGCTGCGGACGCCGTGCCGTTTGCGGTAGTTGCCCAGCCCCAGCATCCACGCTTCGTCCAGCCCCAGATGGATCCGTTTGCTGCGAAAACAGGCTGAAACTGTGCCGATGAGCTTGTCTATGAGTGCATACACCGCCTCGTCGCCGACTAAAAGCACATCTTTGGTATCAGACAGCCGCTTATAGGGCGGGCGCTTGATGGCTTCTTTCAAGTGGCCCAGCGTTTGGATACAGGGGATCATTTCAATGCCCAGTGCATCAGCATAGTCGTCCAATGCGCGAAAATCCTCCGGCGTAAACCGGGGGCGCATGTTCCCCCAGTAGGGTTCGCCTTCCACACTATAGCAGTCTTCACAGTAGAGCATCATCATATTAAACCCCATGCCCGCAAGGATGAGCAATAGCTTTTTGCACGCATCACGCTTAAGCAGGGAACTGGCCTGTGAGCCGTCAAACATAGCACCGCACGTGTCAAAAAAGCAAGGTTCTTCCAGCGAAAAATTTTCCTCCAGCACACGCTCTTTTAAGAGCGTCACCGCGCGGAACACCTGATAGGGGCGGTCTAGATAAAAATCCACCTGGTTTTTGTTTTTTACCACGCGAAGCTTTTTATTTCCTGTTATGGTGATGTGCACACTGCACCCGCCCGGCTGCTGCGCAATGGTATGCCATTTTAGAAATTCCGCCATGCCTGTTTGGAAGCGGGGGTCTAAATTTTCAAACAACAACTTCAAGATTTGCACTTCCCATCCTTTTAAATTCTGTTGATAATATCGTGTTTACAACGGTCAGCTGTTGGTTTAGAAAGATAATATCCGCATCTTTTCCCGGTTCCAGGCTGCCTTTTTTATCGTCTGCGCCAACCACGCTTGCCGGTGTTAAGCTGAGCATCATCACTGCCTCTGTGAGCGGGATCCCACAGCTAAGCACCGCCCATTTTAAAATGCCGTCGCCAGTGGCAATGCTGCCGGCAAACGAGCTTTTATCTGGCAGTTTTGCAACGCCGTCTTCCACAATAACCCGGTTTTTTTGCAGGCGTTGTCCCAAAAAGCTTTCTTTTTCGAAGGTCCCTGCCGCGCGCATGGCATCGGTGGTCAAATTGATGTAGTGCGCACCCTTTAACTTTAAGGCCAGAAGCAGCACCTCTTTTGGCACATGGTGCCCGTCGCCAATGAGCTCAATACGCATATCATCCATTAAATACGCCGCCTCCAGTATGCCCGCGCACATGGTTTGGTTGATTTTGCGGACACTGGTTGTGCCGGAATACAAATGCGTGATGTGGCAAAAGCCCATCTTGCGCGCCTGCAGCATATCTGAATACGTGGCGGCACTGTGCCCGCACGAAAGGAAAATACCGCGCTTTTGCATTTGCGCCGCCATATACTCTGTGCCGGCAAGCTCCGGCGCGGTGGTGCACAGCTTTAAAATGTCGCCGGCCGTATCCATCAGCCAATCGACCTCTTTTGGCGCGGGCGGTCGGATATGGGCAGCATTTTGTGCGCCGCGCATATCATTTGCAATATACGGCCCCTCTAAGTGCAGCCCCAAATAGTGCACGGGCGCAGGCATACTTATGGCAGAGCGGTAAGCAGAAAACACCATTTGCGCCGCCTGTTTGCTGCAGGCAACCGTTGTGGGCAAAAGGGAGGTGGTTCCATGCTTTCTGTGTGTGCTTGCAACGGTAAAGAATGCTTCCGGCGTGGCGTCCATAAAATCGGCCCCGCCGCCGCCGTGGGCGTGGATTTCCACAAAGCCAGGCGCGACATACATGCCCTTGGCGTCTATAATCATTGCATCCTTTGCAATTTCCCCCAAAAAGCCACATTCCGCGATTTCCCCGTCTTCTATCACCAACGCACCGTTTAACAAATTCCTTGGCGTAATAAGAATCCCATTTTTTACAAATATTCTATGAGGCACAACATCGCTTCCTTGCTGGGGTTAGTTGTAAATCCGGATGTTTGGCACGGGTGGTTTGAGCGCATCTTCGCTTGCATACAGCCGTGCGTCCGGATGGGCCTGGAACAGCGAACAGGGGACGTGCGCCGTCCTTTCGCCGTGCAGCACCTTTCTGAGCGCGCCCGCGTTCCATCCGCGCGGCATGCACATGCGCACCTTTTTTGCATAAAACATCTCTTTCATGCCGATGGTGATGCAGTAGTCCGGGATTCCGTCCAAATCGCCGCCGCAGTTCATAAATGCATTGATGGTTTTGGTTTCGCGGGAAATTTTTAAAACCCGCGTTGGCCGGTTTAAAAATTCCTCGTTAGAAATGGTTTCCCCATCTTCGGGCGGCTCGTTGAAGGCAAAGTGCCCGTTGATGCCAACGCCACCCCAGGCCATATCCAGCTTCCCATATTGATGGATGATTTCTAAAATCCGCTCCTCCTTGCCCGGCTCTGGGAAAATCCGGTTTTGGGGCGCAACATTTAGCGAGTCTGGGATTTTCGAGTAAAACACCCGTTCCATACCGCCGCGGAAGGACAGCGGATGCGAGGGGTCTATGAATTCGTGCGGGTTTTTTAAATATTCGTCCATGTTCATAAAACAGCAATTTTTAAGGCTTACCTGATACTTGTTCACCAGGTAGGCCAGCCGGCTGTAAGGCCCAACCGGGCCATAGGGCACCACCATGAGCGTCGGCTCGCCCAATTGGTTGTTTTCCGCAATACAGTCCAAAACCTCGATTGCCATTTTCCAATACAAATCGTGCTCTGTCTCACATGCTTCCAAAGAAATGCTGCTGCCTTCTCCCAGATGATCGCGCGCAATTTCATTGATATGCATTTTATCCCCTCCTTCTCAGCTCCAAGTATAGCAAACCGGCCGTTTACCGTCTATATGAAAACCTGCTATTTTTTCGTACAATTTTGCTGTACACTTCAATACTGCTTGACAAATAAAATCCTTATATTTATAATGAAAATAAACAAATTTTTATCATTTGTTTCTTTTAAATATTTGTCAATTTTTTTATGCGGTATGTGATTGGAGGGGACGATATGCTGCCTTCAAGCGAACAGGTGTCAAACGACTATTTGCATATTAACCACTGCGGCATTGAATATCTGTGGGATAAGGACTACAGCATGCTCAGAAGCAAGGGGCGGATGGACTATCACATTTTATATATTGCCCAGGGGCGGTGCTACACTGAGATTTTAGGACAGGCGTACACGGTGGAGGCAGGCGGGCTCATCTATTTTGCACCTGGGGAAACGCAAAAGTATGCTTTTTGCGCGGCGGATAAGCCCATATCCTGCTATCTGCACTTTTCGGGGACTGGCTGTGCCGCGCTGATAGAGCGCATTGGGCTTGGGAAAGAACACATATTGGATGTTGGGAAGAGTAAGACGCTTGAAGCCATCTTTGAAAAAATGATAGAAGAGAAAAATTTGAACCGGCCGTTTTGCGACAGCCTGTGTGCCGCCTATTTGCTGGAGCTGTTTTCCATGATGGGAAGAAAAATTGCGCTGAATAAAAACCCGGTTTACAGAAAGAATAAATCCCGCGTGGATGCGGTGTGCGCGATTATGCATGAGGAGTACGCCCGGTCGCATCCGCTGGAGCGGTATGCGAAGGACTGCCACTTGAGCGTGAGCCGGTTTTCGCATATTTTTAAGCAGAGCACGGGGTTGACGCCGGTGGAATATATCAATCAAATCCGCGTTGGAAAGGCAAAGGACTTACTGCTCAACACCGACCTTCCCATGTCGGAAATTGCCGAGCGGGTGGGGTTTTCCAATCAAAATTACTTTGGCCGCGTGTTTAAAAAATACACGGGGATGGCGCCCAAACGCTATGCTTTGGAGGAAGGTGCGCTCACCGGCGCAAAATAGGGCCGCGGATGAAAACCCTCCTGCGCTTGGCAGATGCTTTTTGGCCTTTTGCAGTTTTAGTTTGCATAGTCCTTTAAGCGGCGCTCCATTTCGCGTTTTGCATCGCGCCTTTGCAAATCCTCCCGCTTGTCGTAGTTCTTTTTGCCGCGCGCCAAGGCCAGCTCCACTTTCACGCGGGAATTTTTTAAGTAAATTTTTAACGGCACCAGCGAATAGCCCCGCTCTTTTACCTGGCCGATGAGCTTTCGGATTTCGTATTTGTGGAGCAGGAGCTTGCGGTCGCGCAGCGGGTCGCAGTTGAAAATGTTCCCCTGCTCGTAGGGGCTGATGTGCATATTTTTTAAATACACCTCGCCGCCTGCAAGCGTGGCGTAGGAATCTTTTAAATTTACCTTGCCTGCACGCAGCGATTTCACCTCTGTGCCTGCAAGCGAGATGCCGCATTCATAGGTATCTTCAATAAAAAAATCGTGCCTTGCTTTTTTGTTCTGTGCCAAAAGCTTGATGTTGTCCATCGCTATTCCTCCAATACAAATGAAATTTCGCGCAAATCGACGTTCACATCCGAAACTGTCACGCGGATGGGATCGCCGATTTTGTATGTCCGCCCTGTGCGCTCGCCCATGAGCGTATAGCGTTTTTCGTCAAAAATATAGTAGTCGTCGTAAAGGTCCACCATGCGGATGAGCCCCTCCACCGTGTTTTCCAGCTCCACAAAGAGCCCAAACGACGTGCAGGAGGAGATGATGCCGTCATAGCTTTCACCAATGTGTTCTTTCATGTATTCCGCTTTTTTTAAGTCGTCGCAGTCGCGTTCCGCGTATTGCGCTGTCACTTCCGCCTCGCTGGCGCTGACCGACACCTGGTTTGCAAACGCCGAAAGTACGGCAATGCGTTTTTTCGATAATCCGTTTTTCCCAATAAACTCCTTGATAATGCGGTGGATGGCAAGGTCAGGATAGCGGCGGATGGGGGAGGTGAAATGGCAGTAGTAGTCAAACGCCAGCCCAAAATGCCCGCTGTTTTGCGGCAGGTAGCGCGCTTTCATTAAAGAGCGCAGCATCACTGTGCCAATGAGCTTTTCTTTGGGTGCGCCCTTCACCTTTTTTAAAAGGGTTGCAAATTCTTTGGGATGAGGTTCAGAAGTGCTTCTGATGCGAAACCCCATGGGCGCTAAAAATTCATTGAACGCTGTGATTTTTTCCGGCGACGGCCGCTCGTGTGCGCGGTATACAAACGGGATGTCCGCCCAAAACATGGCTTCTGCCACAGTCTTGTTGCACAGCAGCATAAATTCTTCAATGATGGAATTTGCAATGGTGGTTTCATATTTTAAAATTTCAACGGGCTTTCCAGTTTCGTCCAGTTTGATTTTGGTTTCGGGAAAGGCAAAGTCAATGCTGCCCTTTTTCATGCGCTTGGCGCGTAAGAGCTCTGACAGGCGGCGCATCTTTTTTAGCATGGGCAATATGTGCCGGTACCGCTTGCAAAGCGCAGGGTCTTTGGAAAGCAGCATGCTCGCCACGTCGTCATATGTCATGCGCTCGGCAGTGCGGATGACACCGTTTACAATGCGGTGGTCAATCACCCTGCCCTCATGGTCGATATCCATAATCACCGAAAGCGTCAGCCGGTCCACCTGCGGATGTAAGCTGCAAATGCCGTTGGAGAGCTTTTTGGGCAGCATGGGCACCACGCGGTCTACCAGATAGACGCTGGTACCGCGCTTTTGCGCCTCTTTATCAAGCGCGCTGTTTTCCTTTACATAGTGGGTGACGTCTGCAATGTGCACGCCCAGCCGGTAAAAATTGTCAAACTCTAAAAGGCTTATCGCGTCATCCAAATCCTTTGCGTCGGCGCCGTCGATGGTGATGATGGTTTCATTACGGAAATCTTCCCTTCCGGATAAATCCTGTTCGCGGATGGAGCCGGGAATGCGCTCCGCCTCTTTGCGCACGGCGGGCGGGAAGGTGTCGCTTAGGCCGTATTGCTTTAAAATGGACAAAATATCCACACCCGGCTCGCCGCTATGCCCCAGCACCTCCGCAATTTCCCCTTCCGGGTTGCGGCGGTTGCCCGGCCACTTGGTGATGCGTACCACAACCTTGTCGCCGCCCTTTACATGCTTGGCGTTGGCCTTGGGAATGAAAATATCGGTATTTAGGCGCTTGTCATCAGGAATGACAAACCCAAAATTGCGGCTTTTTTCAAACCGGCCCACAATGGTCTCATTGGCGCGCTTTAACACGGCAACCACTTCGCCCTCGCGTCGTTTGCCGTCCTGTGGCTTTTTGGTTGGTTTCACTAAAACCACGTCGCGGTTCATAGCGCCGGCCACTGCGTCGGCGGGGATAAACACGTCGTCTTCTTCCTGCAGTAAAAAGCCAAACCCGCGCTCAGTGCTTTGGAACACGCCATTTAAAAGCCCCATGCTTTTAGACGACACATAGCGGCCCTTGCGGGTTTTTACAATTTCCCCCTCGCTTATCAGTTGGTCTAGCAGGGCTGAAAATTCTTCCGTATCCTCTTTGGGCACGCAAAGCGTCACAGCCAGCTCGTCAAATTTGAGCGGTTTATAGGAAGGCTCGCTTAAAAAGCCCACAATTTTTTCTTTTCGCGTCATTTGCCCTAAATTCCTTTCCTGTCAATCAAAAATGTACCAAAAATGGAAGCAATATCAAACAATATTATATCATTTTTTTGAAAAAAAGATACTGTTTTTTAAAAATACTTGCAAAAACCGACAAATCATATTAAAATATGGGGAGAAACAGAGCGAAGGGACGGATGGTTGTTGCACAGTGCAATTTTGAAGGAGGCAAATATCTTACTGCCGGATGTGGCGGATATGCAAAAGTGGAGTGTGGTGGCCTGCGACCAGTACACCTCTGAGCCCGCGTATTGGGAAGCGGTGCAGTCGTTTGTGGATGGCGCGCCGTCCACGCTGTCTTTGGTGTTCCCGGAAATTTATCTGGAAGAAGCTGATGCAGATTTGCGCATTCAAACCATTGACAGGACCATGGACGACTATGTCAAATCGGGTATTTTAAAGGAAACGGGGCCGTGCTTTGTGTATGTGGAGCGCACGTTGAAAGACGGCCGGGTGCGCAAGGGCCTGGTCGGCATGGTGGATTTGGAGGCGTATGACTTTGCGCCCGGCGCAAAACCGCCTGTCCGCGCCACAGAGGGCACGGTGCTGGAGCGGATTCCGCCGCGGGTGAAAATCCGGAAGGACGCGCTGTTAGAACTGCCGCACGTGATGCTGCTCATAGACGATGCAAAAAAAACGGTGATTGAGCCGCTTGCGCAAAAAAAAGCGGAATTTACAAAGCTGTACGATTTTGACTTGATGATGGATTCGGGCCACATTGCGGGGTACCAGGTTTCAAAAGACGCTGCAAACGCTGTGCACAGTGCGTTGGATGCGCTGGGCGACAAGGATGCGTTTTATAAAAAATACGGGCCGCAGACAGGCGATGTGCTGCTGTTTGCAGTGGGGGACGGCAACCATTCGCTGGCCACCGCCAAAACCTGTTATGAAGCGGTAAAAGCCGAAATTGGTGAAGCGGCGGCCAAAAAGCTTCCCTGCCGCTATGCACTGACCGAGGTGGTCAATCTGCACGACGCCGCGCTGGAATTTGAGCCCATCCACCGCATTGTGTTCGGCGTTTGCCCGGAAGACTTTTTTGCAGCGCTCAAATCTTTCTACGAGCTGATGCCAGGCGCATCGGAAAAGAGCTTTACACTGATTTTAAACGGCAAAAAACAGGACTACACCATTAAAAACCCCAACTTCAACCTCACGGTGGGGTGCATTCAGGCGTTTTTGGACGACTATCAAAAGACGCATGACATCAAGGTGGACTACATCCACGGCGCGGACGTGGTAGAGTCGCTTTGCGGGCCGGATACAGCCGGTATTTTGCTGCCCGGCATGGAAAAGGACGACCTGTTTAAAACCGTTGTTTTGGACGGCGTACTGCCGCGCAAAACCTTCTCCATGGGCGAGGCGTGTGACAAGCGGTTTTATTTGGAATCGCGAAAAATCCAGTAAAGCTTGTTAAATCTATAACACAATTTTTTATAGAAACCATTGACGAATCCTATAAATTCGGATATAATTAAGTTTAATATGAAATATGGGAGGAATTTACAAGTGGACAGAGTTTTTAATTTTTCAGCAGGGCCCTCATGCCTTCCGCTGGCAGTGCTCGAAAAAGCGCAGAAAGAGCTGGTGTGCTATGGCGATTCCGGCATGTCGGTGATGGAAATGAGCCACCGCAGCGCGGACTATCAGGCGATTATCGACAGTGCAGAGGCGCTCTTCCGCGAGCTTATGGGCATCAGCGACCGCTATAAGGTGCTGTTTTTGCAGGGCGGCGCGTCCACCCAGTTTGCCATGGTTCCTCTAAACTTATATTCCGACAAGAAAAAAGCGGACTATGTGATTACCGGTGCATGGGCGAAAAAGGCTGCCAAAGAGGCAAAGCGGTATGGCGATGTCCATGTTGTGGCATCCTCTGAGGACGCGGTGTTTAACTATATTCCCAAGCTTGACGCGTCCATGTTCTCAAAAGATGCAGACTATGTGCACATTACGCACAACAACACCATTTACGGCACGCGCTTTACAAACATCCCGGACGTTGGAGATGTGCCATTGGTGGCCGATATGTCCTCCAGCATTTTGAGCGAAGTGATTGACGTAGATAAATATGGCTTAATTTATGCTGGCGCACAGAAAAATATGGGTCCGGCAGGTGTTTGCGTGGTTGCCATCCGCGAAGACCTCATCGGCAAGGCCATGGACATCACGCCCACCATGTTAAACTATGAAACCCACAGCGAAAACGGTTCCATGTTCAATACCCCGCCCACCTATGCCATCTATATCTGCAAGCTGGTGTTTGAGTGGTTAAAGGGCATTGGCGGCGTTTCGGAAATTCAAAAAATCAACGAATATAAAGCGGGCCTGCTCTATGACTATCTGGATAATTCCAGCCTGTTTAAAGGCACTGTGGTCAAAGAGGACCGCTCTCTTATGAATGTGCCGTTTGTCACCGGCGACGACGATTTAAACGCGAAATTTATCAAAGAAGCCAAAGCGGCCGGATTTGTCAATTTAAAAGGCCACCGCTCGGTTGGCGGCATGCGCGCCAGCATCTACAACGCGATGCCGGTAGAAGGCGTAAAGGCACTGGTGGACTTTATGAAGAAGTTTGAAATGGACAACAAATAATTTCTTGGAAGGAAGTTTTAAAATGTTTGATATTTTAACCCTTAATAAAATTTCCGCTTGCGGTTTAAATGTGCTGGACAAAGAGAAATTCAGCGTTGGTGACGACAAAAAGAACCCCGACGGAATCATTTTACGCAGCTTCAATATGCACGACATGGAGCTGCCCGAATCGCTCAAAGCCATTGCACGCGCGGGCGCAGGCACCAATAATATTCCGATTGACAAGTGCACCGAAAAGGGCATTGTGGTGTTTAACACCCCCGGCGCCAACGCCAACGCGGTAAAGGAAATGGTGCTGGCGGCACTGCTTTTGTCCTCGCGTAAAATTGCGCAGGGCATTGCGTGGGCAAATACGCTGACAGGCGACGATGTTGCCAAACAGGTGGAAAAGGGCAAAAGCGCGTTTGCCGGCCCGGAGCTGGACGGCAAAAAGCTGGGTGTGATTGGCCTTGGCGCAATCGGCGTTATGGTGGCAAACGTGGCGTATCACCTGGGCATGGAAGTGATGGGGTATGACCCGTACATTTCGGTTGATGCGGCATGGGGCCTTTCGCGCCATGTGGAAAAAGCGGTGGAGCTAAAAACCATATTGGAAGAGTGCGACTACATCACCATCCATGTCCCGCTCAACGCAGAAACCAAAGCGATGTTTGACAAGGATGCGTTTTCCATTATGAAGCCGGGGATGCGCCTGCTCAACTTCTCGCGCGGCGAGCTGGTGGACAACGCGGCGCTCAAGGATGCAATTGCGGCGGGCAAGGTTGCCTGCTATGTGACCGACTTCCCGAATGCGGAGGTAATTGGCATGGAAAATACCATTTGCGTACCGCACTTGGGCGCTTCCACGCCGGAATCGGAGGACAACTGTGCACGCATGGCGGCAATGGAACTTCAAAATTTCCTGCTGGAAGGAAATATTGTCAATTCGGTCAACTTCCCAACCTGTTCCATGGCGCGGGAGGGCAAATCGCGGGTGACCATTTCGCATAAAAACGTGCCAAATTGCTTGAGCAGCTTTTCTTCGCTGTTCTCCAAAGAGGGCATCAATATTTCCAACATGCTCAACAAAAGCAAAAAAGACCTCGCTTACACCATTATCGATGTGGACGGCGACATTAACGACGTGATTGTGGACGAATTAAAAGCGCTGGACAATGTGTTAAATGTCCGTGTAATTCTGTAAAAAAGCAAAAACAGCCGAAATCCATGCGGATTTTGGCTGTTTTTCATTTGAGTTTAGGAGGGCAAAATGGAAGGATACGCACAGGGTTCCAAAAAAGAACGCAATTCTGCTTTGGAATTACTTCGAATCGTCGCAATGGTGCTCATTGTCATGTCGCATTATTCGGTGCATGGCGGGATCAATCTAAATGTGCTGCCTCTTAGCGCAAATAAAGTGTTTTTACGTATGATACAATTTGGCGATTTGGGAACGAATATTTTTGTGCTCATCTCCGGCTATTTTTTGATTTACTCCAGCTATCGGTTTCAAAAGCTGCTGCGGTTGCTCTTACAGGTATGGTTCTATTCTGTTTTGCTGTATGGGGATATTTGTTTTGACAGGTTTAGCAGAGTTTTCTGTGCTTGGAGCGATAAAGGCGCTGCTTCCAACCATTTTTAAGCAATACTGGTTTTTCACAGCATATGTTGTGCTGTACATTTTTTCACCCTATATTAACCGGCTGCTGACCAGCCTACCAAAGAAACAGCATTTGGCGTTTGTGGGGATAATGCTGCTTTTCTGGAGTATCATTCCCACCTTTTTTACAAGCACAAGCAATATGTATGGTAACCAGGCACTGCAGTTTTTGATGCTTTATAGCATTGGCGCCTATTTTCGGATGTATCCTGAAAACCGGCTTAATACAATGCGTTTCGGTGCAGTGGGCACTGTTGTGTGTATTGGCCTTATGCTGCTGTCCGTCGCTGTGCTTGATTTACTTGGGATGCGGTTTCCCATTTTTTTTGAAATATGCGGGCTATTTTTATTACCGCAATTCAATTTTAACGGTCGGTGCGGGAGTTTCCCTACTGATTTTGTTTTCCAATTTAAAAATAAGGAAAAACACCCTTATCAACACGGTGGCGTCCAGTGTGTTTGGGGTTTATTTAATTCATGAACATCCATCTGTTTTCCCAATCCTATGGACATCGTGGCTAAAAACCGAAAGCTTTGAACAGTCGGGGTGGTTAGCTGTACATATGATTGTATGCGTGGCTTTGGTGTTTACGGTCTGTGTCTTATCAGAGCTTGCACGGCAAAGGTGGATTGAAAAACCGATGATGCAAAAAATGGACAGGTGGGAAAAAACAGCGAGTGCTTGGTATAAGCAAGTTTGTGAAACCATATCGGCTAAAATCGGGAATTAAATAACCCCGGCTTTCCTTTTTTAGAAAGCCGGGGCTTTATTATTTCGACAAAATAGCAACCACCATTTTCACAAACGCCTCTTTTACACCCGGCGTTTTTGCCAGGGGTGTAAATACGTTCCGCAGCGGCACTTCGCGGTAGTAGTCCAGATGGAATCCAGACGTATTTAAAATGCCCCGGAACCGCTTGATGGTCATTTTATTGATGTAGGAAATGTGCTCTAATCCGTCTTCCCCTTTGGAAAAGCGGAATGCCAGCCGGTTGTCGCCGTCCGGCTTGTCTTTTACCAGGTCTTTATAGGCGTCAATCATGGTTTGCTCACTGAAAAACAGGTGCACCCACGGGATGCCGATCACGTCGCTTAAATGCGCGCCAAACGGATGGTGATAGGGGCAAAAGTTGACATACAGCTTGCCGCCTGGCTTTAATACGCGCCTGCATTCTGCCAAAACCGCCTCCGGCCGTGCCACATGCTCCATGCTGTCGTTCATAATGATGGTATCGAAAAAACAATCCTCAAACGTCATATTTGCCGCATCCGCGAGGCAAAATTCAAATTTGTCAGCAAAGCCTTTTTGTTTCGCCAGCGCTGCCGACTGCGCCGCATATGCTTCCACTACATCCACGCCGTACACCTTTTTTGCACCCAGCGAAACGTAATATAGCGATTTTCCCGCCGCGCCGCACCCAATGTCCAGCACAACCTTGCCGCGGAACATTTCGTCTGTGGATTTTACCTGCGTGTAAAATTTTATGGTGTCTGCACCCTTTTGAAACTGCCACTCCGCATAGGTCATTTTCCCCTCGTTTTGGAGGTTAAATGGATGGACGGGAAGCTTAAAGCACTTGTTTGCCTTTAAAAGGATGGATTTTCCGATGGACATATCAGGTCTCCTTGTTCAGTTAGTTGGAAGCAATCAAAATGGTTACTGTGGCAAGTGCGCCGTCTGACAGGTCAAGCTCTGGCGCGTCAACCACAAACGCCGCTGCACGCAGCTGTTCGATAAGTGCGTCATAGGCTGCTTTGGTAAGCGATAGTTCAAATTGGCCGTCCGCTTCAAACGTAATGCTGTCTGCGGCGGCGGTTCGAATCAGGGTAGCCGCTTCATTTACATTTCCCGTCACTGTGACAGAAACTGGCATTTGGAAGGCTGCCGGTGCTGCTGCCCAGCCGTAGGAGTCAGCCGAACTGCCGGAACCACCGGACTGCCCTGATTTGTCGGTGCTGCCGGTAGTGGTGTCCGCGCTATCCAAGCCATTTGCTGCCACCATTGGCATGTCAGATGCCGCTTGTGCGTCCTCTGCCGACTCATTTTCAGAATCGCTTGCCTTAGGCGGCAAGCTTCTCAATAATTCGTTGGATTCCGCCTCAGCAGATGCAGAGTTGTCAGACGGCATAGTCGTTTGCTGTTGCTGGACACTTTCCGATTTTGGCGCACTCTCCATGGCGGGTTGCTGCACATCATTGTCCACTGCCGGGGGATTGGCCGATTCTGCCGGCGGATTGTTATTTGACTGGTTTGTATCTACCGCATTTTGATGGGATTGGTTTGTTGAAGCGCCGGTGTCTGGGGCAGGGGATCGATGTGTCTGTGACTGACTGCCGTTTTCGTTGGTTTCATCTAAAACTGGCTGCTGCAAATCCGCCGGCGCAGTGGCCGCATCGGGCAAAGAAAGCTCTGGCTGCTCTGCCGACGGCGTGTTCGGCTGGGTAGCCGTATTGCCGGCAGGCTGCGGAAGGGGCTGTGTGTGTTCCATATTTAAAAATGTGCTGTAAAAGTTGCTTTTTACCACTAACAATAGCACTGCCGCTGCAGCTGCCACAGAATACCCGCGCCAGCCAAATACTTTTTGCCAGGCGGTTTTTTGCGGTTTAAGCGCCTCTTGTGCCAGCCGCTGGTGCAGCTTATCAGAAAAGTCGTCAGGCGGTAAAACACGGCTCTCATTTAAGGTGTGCACAATCCGGCGCATGGTTTCAAGCTCTAAGGCGCAAGCTTTACAGGTTTTTATGTGCTGTAAAAAGTCCAATTCTGTTTGCTGGTCAAGCATGTTGTCAAGATAGAGTGACATATATTTTTTTGCATCGTGACAGGATATCATATGTATATTGCGCCTCCTTTCCATGTTTTAGACGTATTCGCATCAAAAAAGTTCCTTATTTTTCACAAGAATTTCCTTTAAATGCTGCCGTGCGCGGCTGATGCGCGATTTTACCGTGCCCACGCTGCATTGCTCCAGCCTTGCAATCTGGTCGTAAGAAAACCCGTTGATATCGCGCAGGATGATCATTCTTTTATGCTTGTCCGGCAGCTTTTGAATGGCTGCTGTCACCGCCCGGCGCACTTCGCTTTTTTCATATGCCTGTTCCGGGGTGGGGAGGGAGCTTGCCAAATCCATGCGGGAATGCTCGTCGTCCTCCGCGTCGATGGACACATTGTTTGCCGCCTTGCGCTTTTGGCGGCGGAGCTCGTCCAAGCAGGCATTCATGGTGATACGATACATCCAGGTGGAGAAGTTGGATTTGACATTGAACTTTTTAATAGCGCGGAACGCTTTGATAAACGCCTCTTGTGCCATGTCATTTGCGTCGTGGTAATTTCCCGTCATGCTGTAAGCAATGTTAAACACATAGTCTTTGTGCGCGGCAACCAGCGTTTCAAACGCCGCCAAATCACCTTCCTGCGCGCGCCGGATGAGTGCGGCTTCTTCCAATGTCAATCCCTCCTTTCACACCGGTTTTTAAAACAATTCACCTTATCATATCATTTTTCAAGTATTTTGACAAGACCAAAATAAAAAAATGTATCGACATCTGAGAAAAAATGGGGTATAATAACAAAAAAGACACAAAAAGGGGCAACGCTTATGCAGACCATCCAAGTGGGAGTTATCGGGACTGGATTTATGGGAAAAATGCACACATACGGCTATCAAACCATGCCGCTTTACTATGATGCGCTGCCCTTCCAAATCAAGCTGCGCGGCGTGTGCGCCGCACACAAAGAGAGCGCAGAACGGTTTGGGCAGGCATTGGGGTTTTCGTATGCCACAGACGACTACCACAAAATAATCGATGACCCGGAAATTGACGTGATAAGCGTGTGCGTGCCCAACCGGCTTCACAAAGAAGTGGTG
>JAJXRJ010000004.1:57224-89024 GCA_021629085.1 Oscillospiraceae bacterium
AGCATATTTACTGTGACAAGCCGCTGGCGGCAAACGACGCGGAGGCGCGCGAGATTGTGGCGTGTGAAAAGGAAAGCAAAAGCATTTGCCAAATGACCTTTCAAACCCGGTTTATTCCGGCGGTGATGCGCGCAAAAGAACTGTTTGAGGCAGGGCGGATTGGCAAAGTGCTGTCCTTTTCAGCGCGCTATCTGCATTCGGGCTCGGTGGATCCAAACCGGCCGATTGGCTGGAAGCAGGACCAGGCACTGAGCGGCGGTGGCGTGCTGATGGATTTAGGGCCGCATGTATTAGATGTGCTGTGCCACCTCATGGGGGAGGTTTGTGGGCTTTGGTGCCAAACGCAGGTGCTGTATCCAAAGCGCCCGGATAAATCCGGTAATCTGGTGCCCATCACCGCAGAGGACGCGGCATATTTGACCCTTCAAATGAAAAACGGCGCGCTGGGCACGGTCACGTTATCCAAAATTGCAACCGGCACCAATGATGAGCTGGCATTTGAAATTTATGGCGACAAAGGCGCAGTGCGGTTTCAGCTGATGGATTTAAACTGGCTGGAATTTTTTGACAACACCCTACCCGAAGCGGCCTTGGGCGGCGAGCGGGGGTTCCGGCGGATTGAATGTGTGCAGCGGTTTTGCCCGCCGGGCGGAACCTTTCCCAGCTCCAAAAGCGCCATTGGCTGGACACGGGGGCATGTGCATTGCCTGTATCACTTTTTGATGTGTGTGGCAGCCGGCAAAAAGCCCAGCCCATCCTTTTTAGAGGGCGCGTATGTGCAGTATTTGATTGAGCAGGCATACGCCGCTGCAAGGGAAGAAACCTTTCGGAAGGTATAAAATAAGCCGCGCTTTTCGCGCGGCTTATTGTTATGATTCATTTAAAATGGAGATTGCTTTTTGCAGCTGCACATCGTCCTTGTGCGCAATTTCTGAAATGTTTAACTCCGAAAGCGCTTCCGGCAAATCCAGCTCCACATCGGGCGTTATGCCCACTTTATGAATGCACTCCCCGCTGGGGGTGTAATATTTAGCGGTTGTAATTTTTGCCATGGAGTGGTCATCCAGCTGAAAGATGGACTGCACCACGCCTTTTCCAAAGGTTTTGGTGCCGACAAGCGTGGCTTTTTTATGGTCGCGCAGCGCGCCTGCAAGCACTTCGGATGCGCTGGCAGTGCTGCCGTTGACCAAAACACAGATGGGCAAATCGAGTTTTTGGCTGTCCGTCGCCTGATAAACCTCTTCATTGCCGTTTTTATCCCGCACAGTGAGGATAACGCCGGAATCCAAGATGCGGTCCGCAATGGCGGTTACACAGTCCAGCGTGCCGCCGGGATTGCTTCGAAGATCGATTATAATGCCTTTCGCATTGGCGTTTTGCACTGCATCCACACACGCTGCAAACTGCTCATCGGCATGGCCCTCAAACGAGGAAATGCGAATATAGCCAATGTTGCCCAGCATTTCACTTTTGGCGTTGATAATCGTAATTTTTTCGCGTTTAACTGTGATATCAAGCGTTTCTTCGCCGCGCTTGATGGTAAGCGTCACCGAATCGTTGCCGGATGTTTTAATCATATTAATCGCTTCGTTGTAATTGTCAATTCCAACGTCGGTGCCGTCCACTTTTATGATTTTATCGCCAGGCAAAATGCCCGCCTTTGCTGCAGGGGAGTCGTCGTATGGGCTTAAAACTGTGATGAGGTCATCTTCGTCTAAGTACACCTCAATGCCAATCCCCTCATAATCGCCCTCCACCATTAGCTCATAGTTCTCAAATTCTTCGCTGCCAATATAGGCGGTATAGTCGTCGCCCACACCTGCCATAAAACCGGTCAGCGCAAATTCTTCCATTTGGTTTTTATCATAATCCCCGATGTAATATCTGTCAATCAGCCGTTCCACCTTGTCAAGCTTTGCCAGCGTACTGCTTTGGGTGCCCACAACAGCGTGAAACAGCAATCCGCTGCCAAACGTGAGGTAAAACAGGGTCGTGACGACAAAGGTGGCAACAACGGTTATGACAATATGCTTTTTTTGATACATGAAAAAACGTCTCCTCAATTATTGAACATAGGAAAGCGGATTGACAGCCGTGCCATTGACGCGCACCTCAAAGTGCACATGCGGGCCGGTAGAAACGCCGGTAGAGCCGCATTTTGCAATGACCTGCCCGCGTTCGACCGATTGCCCGACCGACACAAGCAGTGCGTCGTTGTGCGCATACAGTGTGACAAGCCCGCCGCCGTGGTCAATCATAATATAATTTCCATAGCCGCTGTTCCAGCTTGCAACAATCACCCTTCCAGATTCGGCAGCCACAACGTTTGACCCGCGCGGGGAACCGATATCAAGCCCGGCATGCGAACTGCTTGCACCTGCAGTGGGCCGGTTTCTGGGGCCGAAATAGGAGGTGATATTGGTGGTTGCGGCAGGCCACAAAAGCTGACCGCCGGTGTAAACCGTATTTTGTGAAGTTAAGTTGTTGGCTGCACGCCAGGCGGCTTCTTCCGCGGCTTTTGCCTTCTGATACTCTTCTTCGTATGCTTCTAAGTCTGCTTCTAATTCCCGCATCAACTGGTCGTTGCGGTCAATTTTTTCCTGTAAGATTTGCTTTTGTGCTTCGTTGTCGGAAAGCAGGGACTGCTGGTTTTCCTTTTCCTGCTCCAGTTCTGCTTTGAGCGTTTCAATTTCGGTTTCCACCGCTTTTAATCTATCCAAAAGTGTGCTGTCGTAATCAGCAACTGCCTGAATCACTTCCACCCTGGTCAAAAGGTCGGAAAATGATTTGGAGTTAAACAGCACTTCCAGATAGGAAACCGGGCCTTTTTCCACCATGATTTTCACGCGTTTTTGATAGGCCTTGTTTTGCTGATCACTTTTTTCCTGCGCATCGGTCAGCTCCAGCTCTTTTTGCTCAATTTTTTGCGATGTATCTGCAATTTGAAGCTCTAAATCGTGAATTTTTAAGTAGACGTCATTAATTTCAGCGTCCAGCTGTTCGCGCTCTGCCGCATTGGCAGACTGCTGTTCTTTGACGCCCTCTATTTCCTCCTGAATTTCCTTGGAGGTCTTTTCCGCGCCGGCGGTGGAAATGAAAACAGAAGCGATAATCAGGCCTGCAAACGAAACCAGCGCCGCCCATGTACAAATTTTTACCCAAAGTCGATTTCTCATAGGTTTTTCCTCACACCTTTAAGTATTTTCGAATGGAGACGGCACTGCCAACCATGCCCAGCCCCAAGCCTAAAACGGCATAGGAGATGGCAATGGCGGGCGCCATTTCCCAAAAGCTTTTTAACGATACCACTTGCCCCATCGTGTTTTCATTTAAAATTGCAGTTTGGAGCGCCGTGTAAACATACTGTGTGGCAAAAAAGGCGAGAACCGCAGAAATAAGCCCCACAATGATGCCCTCAACCACAAATGGGCCGCGGATATAGGAATCAGTGGCGCCCACATATTTCATGATGTTGATTTCTTTGCGCCGGTTGTGCACCGTGAGCTTAATGGTATTGGATATAATAAATATACTGATGAGCGCAAAAATTATGACCACCCAAATCGAAATATTTTTCACCAGGCGGGTAGAATTTTCAATGATATTGATAAGCCCCTGACGGTTGTCCACCGATTGGATCCCTTCAATTTTAGAAAGCGCATCAGCCACTTCGTCGGCATGGGAAATGTCGGTGAGCGTAATCTGGAACGAATCGCTAATCACCTCATCCGGCACGCCTTCAAAGGATTCTCTCTGCTCGGGGTCTAAATCTTTTTTAAAATTGTCAAAAATTTCTTTTCCGGTGACAAATGTTTTGTCTTTTATGTAAGAAATGTCATCGATTTGACTGCTGATATCAGAAATGATGGCTTCCTCTGTGATGGTTTCATCCAAATATGCCTGAAGCTGGCACTGGTCGGCAATCTGCTCTCCGAGATAATTGACATTGATGGTTAAAATGGCGAACACGCCAAAAATAAACAGGCAAAAAATGACCACAATCATCGATGCAATACTCATCAAACCGTTTTTTACAACCGACGAGGTCGCTTCAGAGGTAAAGCGTCTAAGCGTTCTGAACATAGTTATATCCACCTCGTTTTTCATCCCGGGCAATGAGGCCCTTGTCAATTTCAATCACTCGTTTTTGCATGGAGTCCACAATCCGGTCCGCATGCGTTGCCATCACAACCGTTGTCCCGCGTTTGTTGATGTCGTCTAACAGCTGCATGATGCCGGCGGCAGTTTCAGGATCGAGATTGCCAGTCGGCTCGTCTGCAATGAGCACGCAGGGGTTGTTGACAATGGCGCGCGCAAGCGCCACCCGCTGCTGTTCGCCGCCTGAGAGCTCAGAAGGCCGCATTTTCGCCTTGGAAGTCAGCCCCACCATGGAGAGCACATTGGGTACGTTGCGGCGGATTTCTTTGTTGGAAGCGCCTACGATTTCCATGGCGTAGGCTACGTTGTCAAACACATTTTTGTTTGGCAGCAGGCGGAAATCCTGAAACACCACGCCGATACGGCGCCGGAAATAGGGGATTTGACGGCGTTTTAACGCGCCGATGTCCACATCGTCAATGACAATTTTGCCGGATGTGGGGACGATTTCACGCATCATGAGCCGCACCAGTGTGGATTTTCCTGCCGCGCTGGATCCCACCAAAAAGACAAACTCTCCTTTTTCGATAAAGAGGTCTACGTTTTCGAGCGCTTTTACCCCGTTATCATATGTCATACTAACATTGCTAAATAAAATCACGGTTTGCTACACCTCAAATCTTAATTGTGTTGGATTGCAAATATTTGTTGACCATCATGGCTACTTTAAAGATGATGGCTTCGTCAAAGATTCTAAGGTCGAGCCCAGTAATCTTTTGTATTTTATCCAGCCGGTACACCAGTGTATTGCGGTGTACATAGAGCTGCCGGGAAGTCTCAGAAACATTTAAGTTGTTTTCAAAGAATTTTTGAATGGTGAACACAATTTCCTGATCCAAATCTTCAATGGAGCCTTTTTTAAATACCTCGCTTAAAAAAAGCTCGCACAACGTGGTGGGGAGTTGATAAATGAGCCGGCCGATCCCCAGGTTTTCATAGCTGACCACAGCCTTTTCGTTGTCAAATACCTTGCCCACCTCAAGCGCCACCCGCGCCTCTTTATATGACCGGGCAATCTCGCGCACATTGTCCACCAGCGTGCCAATGCCAATATTTACTTTAATTAAGCTTTCCGACATGAGGTTGTTATAGATGGTGTGGGCGATATCGCCGAGCATCACCTCTTCATCGTCCGCAAAGCTTTTTACCAGTACAAGCGACGTCTCGTCCAGATTGACAATAAAGTCGTTCTGCTTGTCGGGAAACATGTTTTCTACGATTTCAAAGAAGGAAAAGTCGGTTTCCTGGTCGGATTTGATAAGATAAACCGCGCGGCGGCCATCAATGGGAAAGTGCAGCTCCGCCGCTTTGGCCAACACATCGCCGGGCAGGATGTTGTCTAAAATGATATTTTTAATAAAGTTGGTGCGGTCGTGCTTGTCGTCATAAATGGATTTTACGCCGGCAAATGCCACCTCTAAAATATTGGCATAGTTTTTTGCCAGTGTGTCGTCACCCTGTACAAACACGATATAGTCCACCCGGTTTAAATTGAGCACTGGTTTATATGTAAACCCGCTGTAGGTAAAAATATCGGTGTTGTCTTCTGTAAAGCTCAGCACACAGTTTAAATCGTTATTGGAAATGCAGCCTTCCTTGCTGGAAATGACAAAGCCGCCGTCTGCAATGATGCCGACGTTGCGGTTCATTACTTCATGCATCTGCTGGGTCATTTGCTGCAAAAACCTTGCATTCATTCCATCACCTCATCATCATTATCTTCTATAATAATAGTTTCTCAAAGAATTTGCAAGTAAAACGCGACAATTTTTTCACAGTGTCACATAAATTGATTCCTCTACATCATATAACATTTTCCGGCAGAAAATGTTAAGAAATTGTTAACTTTATAAAAATAACGCCCATCCGTAATACAACAACAAGGCAGTAGATAACGCTCTGCTGCCTTGTAAAGCATGTTATTGGAAAATATCGGTTAGCCGCACCGCCGCGGAATCGATATACAAATCAAGCGGGATCCGGTCGGTTACCAGCTCTACAAAAAACGAGTCGCCGGCGTTTAAAGAAACCTCTGCCTGCACATCATACTGTCCGCCAAATACCGATGCAAGCGATTGTCCGCTGGCTGTGAGGACATCCAGTTTTACCCGCATGGCAAGTGAACTTCCCGTGTCGCAAACCAAGGAGGGGTAGAAGGTAAACGAAAGCTCTGCGCCTTTTGACGCCGCGGTTATTTGCAGCTCTTGCAGCATATCGGTGAACATACGCACAGAGCCCATGGTGTTGATGTAGCTGCTTCGTGCTTTGCCGTTTCCAAGCGGCTTTTCATATACCGCATTGTCCACGCCTTCTAAAATGTACATGTAATCTTTTGCGTTTGCGGGATAACTGAGAAAATCCTTGCGCAGCGTTTCATTGTGTACGCCGCCGCTGTAAGAAGCCTTGGTGCCAATTGCATGATCAATCTGCAAAAGCATGCAGGCAATATCTTTCATGGTCACGGCGCGGTCCGGTTCTAACCGGCCGTCGCCATAGAGAAATACGCCTTTTTCACAGGCAAATGACAGACAGCGTTCCATAGCCCGGTTGGCAGGCGATGCGTCGGAATACATGGCTTCCCCCTTCATTGTAAGCGAAGAGGTGGAAAGCTTAAATGCATTGTAAACCAGCTCTGCCAAGGTATCGCCAACCGTTGCGGGCACGTCGGCAAACGCTTCGGTGAGCGGTGTATCGCCCAGGCATTCGTTGTGAACGACAAAGAGGTCGCGGGCATACTCGTGTGCAAACGGCGTTTCGGCCAGCACATTTTTATAGGTGAGATAATATTCACGCGCACCCAGCCGAAGTGCCGCGCGTGCCATTTCTCCGTTGGTCACCGTCTCGTCCGGCGCATAGGGACGGTCAAAAATGGGATAGCTCAAAAATACCGTTTCCAAAATTTCGGGTGAAACGGTGTCAACAAAGTTGACAGGTACAGGATTGGAGCCCAATTCTCTTGCACGCACCACCAAGGCCGCTGCTTCTGCACGGGTCAGCGTGTCGGACAGCCGCAGATTGAGACCGTTGTCACCGCAAAGGATTCCGTTGGTATACGCCCATGCGGCGGCGTCTGGATTGGTGGATTGACTGGTGATGACAGCAGGCGCCAAAACGCCGGTTACACTGCCTCCCCGCTTCCAGATGAGCGTGAGTACATCCTGCCGCGTGATAGGGGTGTCAGGCAAAAAGAATCCGTCCACCGCATCCAGGCCGGAGGACATCACATAGTCATATGCCCAGTGGTCGGAGGGAACGTCGGGAAAATCCTGCGTATACAGAGTGGGCCCTTTCCCAATCATTTTTACAAATTCTGCCCGGGTAACCGTATCCTCCGGATGAAACAAACCGTCTTCATAGCCATTTATGGTGCCGTCTGCAATGAGCTGCGCAATGGGGGCTTCTGCCCAGTGGCCTTCCAAATCCGGGAAAGCGGCGGCAAAGGCAACATCCGTACAAAATATGGCAGTGAAAAGAAACAGAAAGGCAAAAAGCAAGCTGAGAAAGTTTGTTTTACGAATGAGAGACTGCACAAATATCACTCCAATCATTCAAATTTCTATGAAAAGCCAGCAAAAAGCTGTTCAAATTTGCAAGGTTTGTTTTACAAGCTCCACCGCCTCTTGTGAAATATTGCACGAGAGCAGATAGATGGGGGTCGTGGACAAAAGCTTGTCCGCACGCTCCAAACAGGCGGCCATATAGGGTTTTAAAATGGGTTTCCGAATGTCGTCCAGCAGGCGTGGGATGGCTTGGGTAGGTGAGAGGCGGACCATTTTGTTTGTTTTGCTGCGCTCTAAAAATACCACGGCTTTTAGTGGGACCTGCTGGTTTTGATTGATGCCGCTGGAACCTGCGAACGGTGTGCCGCAGATGATGGGAAGCTGGTTGTCAAAATAGATGGCAGGTGCGTCGTCGTTGATGATTTCTACATCAGGATAGAATTGTTTCCAAAGGCCAGTGTGCGTGGATTTTCCCGTTCCGGACGCCGCTGAGAATACAATGCCACATCCGCGGTAGGAGATAGCAGAGCCGTGCAGCACAAAGCCTTTATTTAGCAGATAGGAATACGAAAAACATTCCGCAAGCATAAACTGTGCGGATAGATAGGTTTTGGTGTCCATCAAATCTTCTAAATTCCAGGCTTCCATTGTGGCATGCCTTGCAGGCTTGTCCATATGCAGTGCCAAAAGCGGCTGCTCTACACCTTTGGAGATACGGTACATTGCCATGCCAGACGGCTCGTTTTGATAGTAACAGTGCCGGTATGGGCCGCAAAGACTGCCTTTGGGCGCTGGGATGTGATTATTTTCCGCATATTGGATAAAAAGGTCTGCTGGGCCATCTGCATCCACCATATAGGGGCTTATCTGCGCAACCACTTCAGGATAAACGATGCCAGACAGCTGTACGTGATAATTTGCAATTTTTAAACGCATAATAACTCCAAATAAAAATTTAGCGCAAATATCCCTTCCTATATATGAGCCTTCTTCTGTTTGTCTAGGCCGGCAGGAAACGGGAAATTTGCGCGGAAATTAGGGAAGTTTAAAATGGGCGGGTTAAAAACCCGCCCAAAATGGACATTAGAAGCTCGGATTATTTTCATTAAAGACATTCGTTGCAACAGAGAGAAGCTGTGCTTTTGTCCAGCCGCTCGCACCCTTTTTATAAATGGTGGTGGGGACTTTTGCAATATTTTCTTCCACTCTGAGCTCAACAACTTCCAGCGATGGTTTGATATATTTTTTCATTGTGTGATAACCTCCTTAAAATTTAATCGCTGATACGCTATTTAAAAATTTGCAGTTTAGTTTTCAGAAAGCGTTACGGTGCCGCTGGTGCCATATGTATAAGTGCCTTCCGCAGATTTTACATAAGTGGCATAGTAATAAACATCACCGTCTGTTGCATTTGGGTCAACTAATGTGATGGCATATTTGCCGTCGCCGCCAATGCCTGCCGCTGCCAAGTATTCGACATCTGCCGGAACACTGCCGGCTGAAATTGCGGAAGTTTGAGAAACTGCAATCCCCACTTCCAAGCCTGTGGGACAAGCGGAAGCGTCTGCCAGGATAGAGAATGCTTTGCCAGTTATGGGTTCGCCGTCAATTACATCCGAGTAATCCAAATCTTTGTAGCCGCCGGCATAAACCGGAGCGGAAAGAGAAACGGTTTCTGCTGTAAGTGCAAATTCAATGGTTCCAGGCTCTGTTCCTTTCAGCGGATTGGTGAACGAAACAGTGCCGTCGCCGATAATTAAATCTTCAACAGGCGTATTGTTGTAGGAAAGGCCTGTGATACGTTTGTCTGCTAACTGGGTTTCGTCAATGGTGAGCACGAGCGTGTCAGCAGTTTCTATATCGGTAAGCAAAAGTTCAGCAGTTGATTTATAGTTGTCGCCTTTTATGGTGACCAGAATTTTATCCTCTGTTACAGCTGGGATGGTACCACTGTCGCCGTCGGCTTTTGCAATCACTTCGCCGTTGGTAAAGGACGCATCGCTTTTTGCCATTTTCACAGTTGCGCCGATACTACTATCGTCCGTAGTGTATGTAAACGTTTGGGTTCCGTTTCCGTCCGGCGTTGCAGTATACTGGTCAATGTATACGACGTTGGGCTCTGATACATTTAACTCGGCTTCCGTAGTTGCCAGGTAGGTAACCTCGTCATTTGCAGCCAGGCCGGTGACTGTGGTTTTGACCTCAATTTTGTCGGTTGAGCCTGCAACATACAGCGTTCTGGTGCTGTAGTTTGCTGCGGAAGCTGTTGCCGTTGCAGCAACGAGCATTGCTGCCGATGCGGAAAATGCAACAAACTTTTTAAGCATTTTTTTCTTGTTCATGAACATTTCCTCCCTCATTTTTCTTGTGAAATCACAAGTGATTAAGCCGTACCGGCTGTATTGATAAACCTTGGCTGTTTGCCTTTTTATTATTTATGCGTCTGGAGCAGGGCCGTTTTGTACATAAAACCCTTTTCCATCCACATGAATAACCTTATCACAAAAATCCATCACCTCTTTGCGGTGGGTGACAATCACCAGTGTTTTTTGTTTCAGCCCCCGAATGGCCTTAAGAACTGCAAGCTCAGTCTCTTTATCCAGCGCGGACGTGGCCTCATCAAACAACAGGATCGGGGCGCCGTGATACAGTGCCCGCGCAATGGCCAGCCTTTGCACCTGGCCTTCAGAAAGGCCTGTACCGCCTTCTCCAAGCTGGGTGTCCAGCTTTTGAGGAAGCGCTTCAATGACTTGCCAGATTTGAGCCGCTTTTGCACATGCAATGACGCGACTTTCGTCCGCAGTTGTATCAGAAAATGCAATGTTATCACGGATAGAGCCCGCTAAAATCATATTTCCCTGCGGAACATAGGAAAATAGGCCTCTGGTTGAGCGGCCAACCGGAATCCGGCTGTCGGTTTGTAAGTATATATCGCCTTTTTGAGGGACAATGATGCCTAAAATCAACTTTAAAAACGTGCTCTTCCCCACGCCGGAAATGCCTCCGACAGCGACAAATTCCCCTTTTTTAATCGCCAGTGTCAAATCTTTGATTACAGTTTCATCTCCGTAGGAAAACGAAACATGCTCTACGTTGATTTGCGACAGGCTTTGGTAAAGCTTTGCAAAGTCGGCAATTTCCGATTGAACATCGGCTTCGTCTGGAAGCGACTCAATTTCTATAATGCGTTCCGCAGAAGCGGAAGCTTGAAAATATTGCGGAAAAAGTGCTGAGACGGAACGAAACGGTGTAACCGCATCTCCTACCAGCTCCAACATTGCAGTTAGTGTACCAAACGTCATAGTGCCAAGTGAAATTTTATAGGCGCCCCAGCCAAGTGCAAAGTAATACCCAGAGGTGACAGTGAGAAAAAACAGGACGTTTGCAATTACACTGACATTATTGCGTTTAATACTATATCGAAAGCTGATGCCTTGTAATCCGTTTAAATGGGAGAGGATTTTTTGCCCGTTGCCAAACGACTTGATGACGAGTGAGCTTTGCAGGCAATCCTGCATAAAGGAACGGGTGTTTCCAATACTCTCCTGATATTTTTTATGTAAGCCTTTGAATTGATCGCGGTAAAGCTTTGCCGCGATCAAAACCATGGGGCCAAGCAACATACAAATTCCAGCAAATAAAGGGTCAAACCAAAATAAAACGATAAGCCCCATTCCAATTCGCACGGAAAGTGAAATTGCACTTGGCACAATATTGCCAATGGAATCAGCGACAATGTTGATGTCACTCTCCAGCCGGTTGAGCAGGTCGCCGGAATGAAACCGGTTGACGCTGAGCCAATCCTTTTTAAGGATTTTTTCAAACAGCTGGGATTTGAGCGTAATTCGGATATTTCCGACGCATCGTACATACAGCAGGGAAAACAGGGATTGCAATGCAAGCTGTGCAATGAGCAGCCCTGCCAGGTAGAAGATTTGTTCAGCAAAGCTTCCTTTTAGAACACCTGTTGCAGTGTCGATTACGTTTCGGGATGCCAGCGCCGCAACGACAGAACAGACTGACACCAACGCGCCCAATATGGTTAACAGCAGTAAGTTTCCTGCCTGGGGTTTCGCACATTTAAAAATCCACTTTAACGGCGAGCGGTTGCCCACTTTTTCATCCTCCTCAGTGACCTTACAACTGTGAAACGAAAGGGCATGATGAAAACCCAAACCCGGGCGTACAGCTGATAGAACATGCTGTTACAGGAAATTTCTCTGTCCCCGCGCCAAATGGAAGTGACTGCAGCCACAATTTGCTGCGGGTAAACCGGGTATTCTTTTGAAGTTTCAAAGTCGCCGGCCAACCAAAATGCGCCGTTTTTTGCTTTTACAATGCGGTGTAAAACATATGCGCTGTTGTTTCTTTTGTAGAGTACAATGTCATATTTTTTTACGTCTGGCTTTGCCTTTAACACAACGCTGTCGACATTGCTGCGGATCAGGGGATACATGCTCATTCCCTTCACCTTCAGCTTAAAGCTGCCTCCGTTTTTTAACACCTCGGCAAAAATGTTTGACAAGTCAGACATGGATTTGGTTTTTTTTTGATTCATTCCCGGTCAAGCAACCCCTTTTGGGAGAGCTTTTCCACAAACCCGGAAATGTCTTCGCGCGCGGTGACAATATCCACCTCGTATTCACCCGCCAGTTTCTCGGCAAGCTGGTCTACTGTGGTATCTGACAAAAGGCAGTTCCACAAAAAAGCGCCCGATTCGTTTAACGTCATCATTGCTCCGAAGTCTACAAAGTTGCTGTCAACGGGGACGACGACAAAATCGCCTGCAATTTCCTTGAGCAAAAACCCGCTTTTTATTTTCAATTAGAACAGCCTCCCGCGCTCACTATACCGGTTTTTAATCAGTTGCCGCTTTGGCAAAAACACAAAAACCTTCTAGCAAACGTTTCTATATAACATTACACGTTGATTATAATACAATATTTGTCAAAAGTCAATACACATAGGCAAAAACATTTTATTCTTCGTATGGAAATTTTCGTAAAATAAAGGAAAAATATTGTGCGAATAGACGGGAATTTTCTGGTTTTTGTATAAAATGCACAATGTATTTTTTCTTTTCCTCATAATTGACGAAAAAGTTTATGAATTTTGCCAAATTATTTGCGCGGGCGCGAACGGATGCATGCCCAGTCTGCACTTGTTTGGATGGATTCTATTACAAAAAATGGTTTCAGGGCGGTTTCTACTTCGTCAAGACGGGGAAGGATGATGCCCGAGCTCAAAAATACGCCGGCTGGTTTTATCAAATTTGCTGCAATGGGCGCCAGTGCAATGATGACGTCCGCAATGATATTTGCCGCAATGACGTCGTATTTTATCTCACCGATGGTTTTGATAAGTGCATCGTCTGAAAGAATGTTGCCGGCAAGCACCGTGTAACGTTCCTGCCCGATCCCATTGAGGGCGGCATTTTGGTAGGCAATGTGCACGGCATTTGGGTCAATGTCCGCCGCGGTTGCGTGGCTTGCGCCCAAAAGCAGGGAGATGATGGATAAAATTCCGCTGCCACAGCCCAAATCCAGCATTTGGCATCCGGGTGTTATGCACTGCTCCAGCTCCTCAATGCACAGCCGGGTGCTGTGGTGGGTGCCGGTTCCAAAACTCATGCCGGGATTGATGCGAAAGACCGTCCGCTCGGTTTGCGGCACAGGCTCCCATTCGGGGCAAATCAGAATGGACTGGCCTACCTTGGTGGGTTTAAAGTACTGTTTCCAATTATTTGCCCAGTCCTCTTCGTCCGTTTTGGAAGTGGAGATGGAAAGCCGTCCAAAGCCACCCTCTTTGTCAAACGCTTTGAGCGCTTCTAATTGTGCACGAACCTCGTCTATCCGGGCTTTGGCACGGCCGTCGTCGGCCAGGTAAAAGATGACGCGCGTTTCGCCCTTTTTTTGCGCCATCAAATCTTCGTCCACCAAATCCCAAAACTGGGTGTTGTTTTTTAAAAAATCTAAAAAATCTTGTTCATCTTCAATTTGCGTGCCCTCAATCCCAATGGAGCACAGCCTGCCCACAACGGGCTCAATGCCTTTTGCAGTGGTGTAAATCACAGTTTTAATCCAGTTCATAGCACGGTTTCTCTCCCGATTTTTGATGCCTGCATTATACAAAATCTGCCAGGGTTTGTCAAGCCGCACCTCCTGCTTTAGCTGAATAAAACCATATGGCCCGGGAAATAATGAGAGCACAGGAGAAAAACACCTGTAAATGTATTGAAACGGTTTTTGCCGTGCGGCAAAACCATTCATTTGGAGGGGTGTTATGATAATCAATAAAGTAGAAATTTGCGGTGTCAATACATCCAAGCTTCCCGTATTGACCAACGATGAAAAAATGCAGTTATTTGCACGGATTAAGCAGGGGGATAAAGCGGCCAGAGAGGAGTTTGTGCGGGGCAATTTGCGGCTGGTGCTGTCTGTGATCCAGCGGTTTAACAACCGGGGCGAAAATGTAGACGACCTGTTTCAGGTGGGATGCATTGGCCTGATAAAATCCATTGACAATTTTAATACCGAGCTCAACGTCAAATTTTCCACCTATGCGGTGCCCATGATTATCGGCGAAATCCGGCGGTATCTCCGGGACAACAATTCCATCCGGGTGAGCCGGTCGCTGCGGGATACGGCCTATAAAGCACTGCAGGTAAAAGAGCGGTTGATGGCGGAAAACGAGCGGGAACCAACGGTTGCGGAAATTGCAAAGGAGCTGGGCATTCCAAAGCCGGACGTGGTGTTTGCACTGGATGCCATTCAAGATCCGCTCTCTTTGTTTGAACCGGTTTACAATGACAGCGGCGACGCAGTATATGTGATGGACCAGGTGAGCGACGAAAAAAACCACGACGACAACTGGATTGAAGAAATTTCGTTAAAAGAAGCCATGAAAAAGCTGAACAGCAGGGAAAAGCACATTTTAAACCTCCGTTTTTTTAAAGGGAAAACCCAGATGGAAGTGGCTCGTGAAATAGGTATTTCCCGTAACGAAATGCAGTATTTTTTTGCCCGGCAAAGCGCAGGGCACAAACCGCCGTACCAGGTTTGCTACCGGGTTTTGGTTTCTCTCTTTTAAAGGCTTGATTTTTTGCGTTCAATCATATATAATACAACAGAATCTATCATTTTAAAATAAGGAGGCGTTCGCCATGCTTTTGGTAGTGGACGTCGGCAATACGAATGTCACGCTTGGCGTGTACGAAGGCAAAACACTTCGGGTAAACTGGCGGCTTTCAACCAATAAAGATTCCTCCGCGGATGAAATTGGCATGCTGCTTTTGGGACTGATGGAGCACGACAATATTTCGCCTTTACAGATTGAAGACGTCATCATTTCGTCTGTGGTTCCGCCTGTGATGTATTCTTTAAACCACGCTATGCGCAAATATTTAAACAAGACGCCCATGGTGGTGGACAGCAGTGTAAAATCCAACCTGACCATCCGCTATGACAATCCCAAAGAAGTGGGGGCGGATCGTATTGTAAACGCCATTGGCGCCATTGCAGAATATAAAACGCCTATGGTGATTGTCGATTTTGGCACGGCAACTACATTTTGCGTCATTAACGACAAAAATGAATATCTGGGCGGCGCAATTTTGCCCGGCATCAAAATTTCGATGAGCGCGTTATTTGAGCGGACTGCCAAGCTGCCGCGCATAGAGATTGCAAAACCGACGCACGCCATTGGCACCAATACGGTGGACAGCATGCAGGCCGGTGTTTATTACGGTTATGTGGGCGGCGTGGATTACACAGTGTCCAAAATCAAAGAGGAGCTGGGGCGGGACGATGTGACGGTGATTGCCACCGGCGGATTGGCGCGCATGATCGCGGAGGATTCCAAAACCATCCAGCACATCGATACCAAGCTCACGTTAAAGGGGCTTTATACCATCTATCAACAAAACAGGGGAGAAGGACCGTGTACAGCGAAATAAAAAAATCGAAATGGAATTCGTTCTTAGTGGTTGCAGCCATGGTTTTGACGCTCATACTGGCGTCCTATATCATTGGTCTCACCATTGCAAAAATCAACCTGTTTGCCGGGGATGTGACATTTTACATCCTGTTTGGCGTGTGTGTCTATCTGCTCATCCGCTATCATCTGACTGGCTTTTTATACAAGCTGGAAAATGGGGTGTTTACCATCACCAAGTGTTTGGGGTCTCGGCAGCAGCTGCTTTTAAGCGTCGATGTGCCTTCTATTGTCCGATTTTGCCCTGCAAATATGGATGCGGACGGTGCGGGAAAGCAAATGAATTTTTGCGCCACGCTTTTTAAAAAAGACCGTTACATAATCTATATGCAGTATGAAGGACATCCATACCGCATACTGTTTCAGCCGTCACCCAATCTTGTGGCAAAGCTCACAGACGCAATCAGCCAGTCTGGGGGGGATACAAATGCGGATTAACCCCTATATCAACAATGGGCTTAGAGCGTATGCATTAAAGGAGCGCATTTCGTTTCACATGCCGGGGCACAAGGGGAATGCCGACTTGATGCCGGAGGAATTTATGGAGATGGACCTAACCGAGCTCCCCGACACTGACGATTTGAACAATCCTGAGCAGTTTATCCGCATGAGCCAAACGCAGCTTGCAAACCTCTACCGGGTGCCCAGAAGCTTTTATCTGATGAACGGCGCCACTTGCGGCGTGCAGGCAATGTTTACCCTGTGTGCAAAGCCGGGAGACAAGGTGATTGTGGATCGCAACTGCCATAAATCTGTCATTTCAGCACTCATTTTGCTGGGGCTTTGCCCGGTGTTTTTAGAGCCGGTGTATATGCACCGGTTTGGGTTTACCGGCGGCTTCTCGCTGGAGTCGGTTTCTGATTTAGTTGGAAAGCATCCAGACGCAAAGGCGGTGTTTATCACAGCGCCCACCTATTATGGCATTATGCCAGACATCAAAGGGATTGCAAATATTGCGCACGAAAATGGAATGTATCTTTTGGTGGACGGCGCGCACGGCGCGCACTTTAACTTTTCCAAATATTTGCCTGTCCCGGCAGAACGGCTGGGGGCGGATTTTGTAGTGCAGAGCGTGCACAAAACGCTGGGGGCGCTTTCCGGCTCTGCCATTTTGCATGTGTGCACGGATGACTTTTTGTCCCAAACCATCCAGGATACCATTGCCCTGTACCAGACCAGCAGCCCCTCGTATGCCATGCTTGCGGTGATGGAGCTTGCAATTTTAAAGGCAGTGCGGTTTGCAGGAAGATACCGGCAGATGACAGAAGCAGTCAAGTCCGCTGCCGAATATGTCAACCGCGTGACCAATGCCTGCTGGATGACCGCCGAAGTGGCGGATGGCTGCGGTATTTTACAGATGGATCCCACACGTGTGGTTGTCAATTTTGCGTTTTGCGGCGTGTCCGGCGACGAGGCAGCGCAGATTTTGCGGACAAAGTATGCCATTGAACCCGAGATGAGCGATGAACTCAATGTGGTTTGTATTTTCACGCCGTATAACAAGCTTTCGGATGTGAAAAAGCTGGCCCGCGCAGTGGTGAACATTGCAGGGCAATCGGTGAATATGGCCCGGCTCTCCAAGGTGGCGGACCGAAACGTGGGGCATGCCATGGCGATAACACCTCGCGAGGCGTATTTTTCGGAAGGGGAGGTTGTGCCGCCAAAAGAAGCGCTTGGCCGGATTTCCAAGGCAACGGTAGGGTTTTACCCGCCGGGGATTCCTATTTTGGTTCCCGGGGAAACCATCGGACCAGAGCACATCCGGCTGGTCGTGGAGGCGCAGAGCGGCAGCCGCAAGCTCAGCGGCGTAAGGGAAGGCGGCGGATTAGACGTGGTCAAATAGCCGCGCCCAACACAAACATCTTGATTTTACAATGCATCTGTTGTATAATAGAAATGTAGAAACGGATGTTTTTACGGCATGGAATCGAAATTAAGGAGGGGAAATGATGAAATTAGTGTTTGCAATTGTCAACGACCAGGATGGCACGAAAGTGTTAGACGCACTCAATAAAAATGGGTTTTCGGTGACCAAGCTTGCGACCACAGGCGGTTTTTTGCGCGTGGGCAATATGACACTCATCATCGGCACCGAGGAGGACAAAGTGCAGCAGGTGATTGACATCATCAGCGAAAAAAGCCGCAAGAGAAAGCAGCTTGTCGTTTCCCCCATGGCCTTTGAAACGCTTGGCGCCACAGCCCGTGCAACCGAGGTTGACGTGGGCGGCGCAACCGTGTTTGTCATTGACGTAGAGAGGTTTGAACGGCTGTGATAAGCACGCGCCCTGTGGGGCAGACGCCCCTGATTGATTTTTTAAAACGGATAAAGGCAAAGCGCCATCTAAGCCACGCCTATCTTTTTTGCGGCCCGGAGGGGATTGGGAAAAAGACAATGGCGCGCTATTTTACACAGCTTTTGCTGTGCGATGCGCCTGCGCCCTGCGGTACGTGCAAGGCGTGCACGTTAACTGGCGCGGGTACCAATCCCGACGTGGTGACGGTGTCGCCTGAGGGCAAGGCTTCTATTGGCGTGGATAAAATCCGTTCGCTCATCCGCGAAGTGTATATTAAGCCGTCCATTTGCAGATATAAGGTGTTTTTGATTGAGCAGGCGCATCTTTTAACGCCGGAAGCGCAAAACGCGCTGTTAAAGGTGGTGGAAGAGCCGCCTGAATACGCTGTGTTTTTGCTCTTGTGCAGCAATTTGTCCCTGCTTTTGCCCACCATCCGTTCCCGGGTTGTGACGCTGCGGGTTTTGCCGCTTAAAAATGAAGCGTTAGAGCAGATTGCAAATGTGTCCGACCCAGTTTTGGAGGCCTATGCGGCGGGAAACCCTGGACGGTATCTGAAACTGCTTTCTGATGATGAATTGAAAAGCTTGCGCAATGGGCTTTTTGACGCATTGCCGCACCTTTTGTCAAACGACCGGTTTGAAATTTATCCGCTGCTCGCCTTTTTTGAATCGGGCAAAGAGCGGCGCGACACGCTGTTTGAAATATTGATTTCCTTTTTTCGGGACGTATTGTTTGAAAGGCTTTCTTGCAGCGAATACGCAGTCAACCGCGATCATGCGGATTTGGTGCGCGAATTTTCGCAAACGCTGACGCTTCGTGCAAGCTACGGCGTGTTAAACACTGTGCAAAAAGCACAGCGGGAACTTGGAAAATACGGGGCGTACACGCTTCATGTGCACGCCATGCTCATAAAATGTTGGGAGGAAATTCATGGTTGAGGTTGTAGGAATCCGATTTAAAAACGTCGGCAAGGTCTATTATTTTGACCCTGGCGAATATCAGATAAAAAAAGGCGATCACGTGATTGTGGAAACGTCGCGCGGTATCGAATACGGCGAAGCAGTGCTGGGCTCGAAGTCGGTGGAGGATGACGACATTGTACAGCCTTTAAAAAAAGTGGTGCGCCTTGCCACTCAAGACGATGACAAAACGGTTTTGGAAAACCGAAAGAAGGAGAAGGAAGCGTTTCGGCTTTGCAATGAAAAAATTGCGGCGCACAAGCTGGATATGAAGCTGATTGACGTGGAATATACGTTTGACCACAATAAAATTTTGTTTTACTTTACTGCAGACGGGCGGATTGACTTCCGCGAGCTGGTGCGTGACCTTGCAGGGCTGTTTAAAACCCGCATAGAGCTTCGGCAGATCGGCGTGCGCGACGAGGCGAAAATGCTGGGCGGCATTGGCATTTGCGGCCGTCCGCTGTGCTGTAATTCCTATTTGGGCGAGTTTGCGCCGGTTTCCATTAAAATGGCAAAAGAGCAGAGCCTGTCGCTCAATCCCACCAAAATTTCGGGCACCTGCGGCCGGCTGATGTGCTGCCTGCGCAACGAGCAGGAGGCGTATGAAACGCTCATCCGCAAAACGCCAAGCGTTGGCACGCTGGTAAAAACCAGGGACGGAAAAGGCACAGTGACTGCTGTCAATTTGTTAAAATCGCTGGTGACGGTGACGCTTTCCGGCGAAGGGGAAACGCTGGTGAAGGACTACCGCGTGGACGAAGTGAAAGTATTAAAGCATTCGTCGCGCCGCAAAGATGAAAAGGGCAAGGAAAAAGACAAAGCGCAGGACAGGGACGACGCGGCGCTCAAACAGCTGGAAGATTAAATTTTATTGTAATTTCAGATAAAACACTTGATTTTTGTAAAATACATGTTATAATAACAATTACATGAGGAGGTGTTACCGATGGCATATTTTATTAATGATGACTGCATCAGCTGCGGTGCTTGTGAGGCTGAGTGCCCTGTTTCCTGCATCAGCGCTGGAGACGGAAAGTTTGTTATTGATGAAAATGAGTGTATTGAATGCGGCGCATGCGCAGGCGTTTGCCCCGTCGATGCTCCCAATCCTCAATAAACATAACTTTGTGCATAAAAAAAGGGAACTGCCCCGGTTTTGTGGGCAGTTCTTTTTTATCTTGTGATACGAAAACGCGGGGGAATACCATGGAACGGATTGACGATTTGGGCCTTTGCGGCTTTAAAATTATACAAGATACAGACAGTTTTTGCTTTGGCACCGACGCGGTGCTGCTCGCTGATTTTGCCACGGTGAAGCCTGGTGCAAAAGTAGTGGATTTATGTGCGGGGAACGGAGTGATTCCCCTGCTTTTGTGCGGCAAAACCAAGGCGGATCTCATTTACGGCGTGGAGCTTATGGAGCCAAGTTATCAGCTTGCGGTGCGAAGTGTAGCGCTCAACCATCTGGAGGACCGTATTCAAATGCTTTGCTGTGACGCAAAGACGTGCGCGGATGTCATCGGCAGGGGAACCGCGGAAACAGTCACCTGCAATCCGCCCTACATGAATTGCGAGTGGGGCTATCAGAGCCCGATTGACGCAAAAGCGGCGGCACGGCATGAGCTGTTTATCACGCTGGATGAGGTGGTGCGCGCCGCGGCTTCGCTGTTAAAATTCGGCGGATATTTTGCCATGGTGCACCGGAGCGAACGGCTGTGCGACATCATCACCTCCATGCGCCAAAACCGCATTGAGCCAAAACGCATCCGGTTTGTACACGCAAGAGTGGGCAATGCGCCCAAGCTGCTTTTGATTGAGGGGATTTTAGGCGCAAAGCCGTCGCTCCGAATATTAAACCCGCTGTATCTATATGACGCATCGGGGAATTACACAGAGGAAGTTAAACGCCTGTACGGGGGAGGGGAGAATGAGGTATGACAAAATCTGGCACGCTCTATCTTTGCGCCACGCCCATTGGGAACCTGGGCGATATCAGCTTTCGCGCATTGGAAATCTTAAAAAATGTGGATTTAATTGCCTGTGAGGACACGCGCCACTCCCAGAAGCTGCTCACGCACTTTGGCATTTCCAAGCCGACCACCAGCTATTTTGAACACAACCGTTTAGAAAAAGGGGAGCAGATTTTAAAGGTTCTAAAAGAGGGAAAAGATGTTGCGCTTATCACCGACGCGGGCACGCCCGCCATTTCCGACCCCGGTGAGGAGCTGGTGCGGCAGTGCGCGCAGGCGGACATCCGCGTGGTGCCCATTCCCGGCCCGGCGGCGCTCATCAGCGCGCTTGTTGTGTCGGGGCTTCCCACAGGCCGGTTTTCGTTTGAAGGGTTTTTGAGCGTCAACAAAAAAAGCCGTGCTGAACATCTTACCCAAATCGAGAAGGATACACGCACGCTCATCTTTTATGAAGCGCCGCACAAGCTGCTGCGCACGTTAAACGACCTTTTAGCCGTGCTGGGTGACCGGGAAATCTGCCTGGTGCGCGAGCTGACAAAAGTGCATGAGGAGGTGCGGCGCACCACGCTTTTGGAGGCGGCCGCATATTATGCCGAAAACCCGCCGCGCGGGGAGTTTGTGCTGGTGGTTGCGGGGGCGGATGAAGCCGCGCTTCAGGCACAAGCCGCTGCGGCATATGCCGATATTGGAATCTGCGCGCATGTGGACAGCCTCATTGCACAGGGGATGGACAAAAAAGACGCAATCAAAGAGGTTGCACAGCTGCGAGGCCTCAAAAAGCGGGACGTCTATAATCAGTATGAACGTGCGGACGATTAGAGATGCCCGCACTGTGTCAGCTGCAAGATGTGGGCGATTTCTGCACCAATCCGCTTTGCCATGTGCACAAACCCAAAGTCGTTTGGGTGCACGCCGTCCACAGTAGACGCACTGCGGTATGCCAAATCAAAGAGGGTATAACCGTCCAAAAAGTAGACGGCATTATCGCCGGCTTGCTGGGCTTTTTGATATATCTGCTTTACCGCGGCGCATCTTTTGATTGCCACACTGGCATCTAGCCCATAGTCGGGCCGGGTGACAAAGAGGATGGGGAGCTGCGGCTTTTTCTTGCGCAGCACCTTGTAAAAGGCGCGGAGCGTTTCTTCCAGATGTGCGGCGCTGGGCGCATTGTGGTCGTAATCAGAAACGTATAGGCTTAAGGGCTGTTCTGCAATATAGTTCGCCATTTGCGGCTCTCCCAAACAGTTTCCGGCAAACCCGAGGTTTACATAATCTAAGTTATAAGCTTGTGAAATGAGCGCCGGATAGCTGGTGCCGGGCCGGGACGCGCAGCCGCCCTGTGTGATGGACGAGCCGTAAAAGAGCACGGGATGGTCATTTTGATAGCGTTCGCCGCAAAGCAGTGCAGCATCTTTATCAAGCCCGACCAAAAGCTGTTCCACTTCGCTGTAAAGGGGAAAGTTGATTGTGAGGTCGCGCATGGCCCGTTTGCCCAGATGTATAACCGAGTGATAGCCGTCTTGCATATCGACCGGCGGCACAAAAGAGCCGAGATAGCGGCCTTTTTCATACAAATCAAATCCCGCGCTGCCCATGAGCGGCATGTGGGGCATGCGGCTGATATGCGGCATTTTTGCCTCGATGGCAATATTTTGTGAATCGGTGCAAAACCGCACGCGTCCGCCGGCAGTGCGCCTGCTAAGCGCTGCGACAGCTTCGCTTACGGTGTTTGCAATGCCTTTTGGCATCCGCAAAAATTCACGCGTTTTTTGGGGTGTAAAAAAGCCGTATAAATCAAACGGTGCATCTAATACGTTGTGGTAAACCATGCCATTTTCCCGCTCTCCTGCGGAAACTGCCAGGTTTTTATCAAGCTTTGCAATATCCATATGCCCCTCCTGTGCTTTTTTGTGCAATTTTATCACGATTGTTACGCTTTGTCAACGCGGCAGGCTTGTGTTCTGTCAAAAATGGTGTTACAATAGAAATTAAGGGTTTCTTAAGAGAATTCTAAGCCGGAAATTAAGAACCTTTGCCGATTTTAAGGTAAGATGGTCCTTAGAGGAGGTGCGGACTATGTCGGCAAATATTTTGGTGGTGGACGACGAACAGGCCATTGCAGACCTGGTAGAGCTATATTTAAAAAACGAGGATTACACGGTATATAAGTATTACAGCGGCAAGGAGGCCATGCACTGCATTGAAACGGTGAAGCTGGATCTTGCGGTGCTGGATGTGATGCTGCCTGATGAGGACGGGTTTTCCATCTGCCGGAAAATTCGGGAAAAATATAATTTTCCAGTGATCATGCTAACAGCCAGGGAAAAGGAGATTGACAAAATTACCGGCTTGTCGCTTGGCGCGGACGACTATATCACAAAGCCGTTCCGGCCGCTGGAGCTGGTGGCGCGCGTCAAGGCACAGCTGCGCCGGTTTAAAAAGTATAACAACAGCGAGCCGGCCAAAGAGGAGAGTGTGATTGCCTTTTCCGGACTGGTGCTGGATGCGGATACGCACGAATGTACGCTCAATGAAAAGCCGCTGCAGCTGACGCCGACGGAGTTTTCCATATTGTGGGTGCTGGCGGAAAATGCAGGCCGTGTGGTGAGCTCAGAAGAGCTCTTTATGACGGTCTGGGGCGAAAAGTATTTTAGCAACAGCAATAACACTGTGATGGTGCACATCCGCCACATCCGCGAGAAAATGCATGATACGGCGGACAATCCCAAGTATATCAAGACCGTTTGGGGAGTGGGGTACAAGATTGAAAAATGAGTTCGGCAGGCTAAAGCGCAAAATGTTTCGCAAGATGATTGTCAGCACGCTGCTCACGATTTTTGGGGGCGGCTTAGGTTTGATGATTTTGGTAGACGGCATTTGGCAAGACCCGTTTGCAAGGCTTTGCGTCTGGTTTTTTCAAAGTGTCATGGGGCTGGACTATGAATATGCGACAAGGGTGTATTACGCGGTGTTTCAGGACAACAAAACCGCGTGGGTGTTTACCGGGCTGTTCATACTGCTGCTCATTTCGTTTTATATCACCATGACACGGTTTATGCGGTATTTTAAAGAGACCAGCGACGGCATTGACAAACTGATTTTGGAAAATCCGGACAAAATTGAGCTTTCACCTGAAATGGAATTTATGGAGCGCAAGCTCAATACAGTCAAAGACACGCTGTTGAAGCGGACGCGGGACGCGCAGGAGGCCGAACAGAGAAAAAATGACCTTGTGGTGTATTTGGCGCACGATATCAAAACACCGCTCACCTCAGTGATTGGGTATTTGAGCCTGCTGGACGAATCGCCCGACATGCCGGCTGAGCAAAAGGCGCGCTATGTGGGCATTACGCTGGAAAAGGCAAACCGCCTAGAGCAGCTCATCAACGAGTTTTTTGAAATTACGCGGTACAATTTACAGTCTATTGTGCTCAATAAAGAGGAAATCAACCTCACCTATATGCTTATGCAGATTGCAGACGAGTTTTATCCGGTGCTGGAGGCCAAAGGCAAGCGCGCGGTTGTGACAGCGGATGCGGGGCTGACGGTATACGGCGACCCGGACAAGCTTGCACGGGTGTTTAACAACATTTTAAAAAACGCCGCCGCATACGGCTATGACAACACCGACATTGAAATTTCTGCCGGGATGGTGCAAAAAAACGTTGCAGTGGTATTTTCCAACCACGGCAAAACCATCCCGCCGCAAAAGCTGGATTCCATTTTTGAAAAATTTTACCGGATGGACTATTCGCGTTCCAGCGGAACGGGCGGCGCCGGACTGGGGCTTGCCATTGCAAAGGAAATTGTAAACGCGCACGGCGGCACCATTTATGCGCAAAGTGAAAAGGAACGTACAAAGTTTACAGTGCTTTTGCCGTCTGGGAATACCAATCAAAAAGAAAACCGCCCACAGCTTTAAGCTGTGAGCGGTTTTTTGTACCATGGTGTTCGTTATGGGCAAAGCGCCAGCGCGTGTCAGCGCTCCGCCTCTGTTAATCCAAAACAATCACAATGGTGTTGTCCTGCCCTTTATAGCAGTTTGCCACTACAGTTTTGCTTTTGCCATTGGCGGTTGCGGTGATGTCATAATCGCCGTAGTAGCCGCGTACAGAGTAAGTGCCGTCCGCGCCGGTTTTGCCTGCTTCCTGTGTCCACCATTTGTTGTATACCAAATCGATATACTGCTGTCCGCTTTTCTTAAGCGTCCAGTCTTTTGTATACACAGGTGCATTGGTCAGCCAGTGTGCGCCGTCCCAGAAGCCCCACATATAAAAGCCCTGCACGGCTTCACAGCTAAATGAGGCAAGCAGGATATCACGCGTATAGTTCCCCTGCAAATCTTCGTCCTGCGCGTCAAAGTCGTACTCAGTCACCGTCACTTCTTTCTGGTATTTCTTTGCCAGGCCGTCCAGCAGATCATACCAGCCGGCGGGACTGTTGGGCGTACCGATATGCCCTTGAATCCCAATGCCGTCAAAATCGACGCCGGTTTCTACAAACGTGTCTAGAATATCGGTGAAGATGTCATACCGGTCGGAAGGCAAAATGGAAATGGCGCCTTCGGTGACATAAAGCTTGGTAGTGGGGTCTGCCGCCCGCGCCCAGTCATAAACGTTTTTATAATATTCCGGCCCGTATTTGTCAGCCAAAGAGTGCTTGTCGGCCAGCTCGTTTAACACATCCCACTGGCACAGTTCGCCGTAAAATTCGCTGCCCATGTGGTCAATGTGGCCTTTTACACGCTGGTACAGCGCGTCTTTATCGTCATACATTTCGGTAAAGTCTTTGGGGAACTGTGTATTGCCTTCGGTATATTCTTTTTCCGTTGCGGGAATCCAGATGTGGCCCCGGATGTTGTGCACACCCATCTGCATCAAGAGGTCGGTCATTTGACGGGCCAGGCCGGGATTGGACTCATAGAAGTTCCATTTGTGCTCCACTTCAAATACGGCGCTGTTAAACAGCCGGCCGATTTCCTCGCGGTATCGTTGGTTGCTGTCTTCTAACACAGAGTTGTAAACTGCGGTTCCAAATTGGAACTCGTGTTCAAACATGGAAACGTCTACGTCAGCGTCCGGAATGGGATTGCCGTTTGCGTCCTGTACGACAACGTTGATATCGCCTTTGCGGATTTGCTCAATGCGCGCAATTGCATCTTTGCGCCACTGTGCGTCCTTTTCACTTCCTGTATAGGCGGTGTCTTTAGGCATGTCATCAATGGTGACGTCTTTGCCATAGTTGACCAGTGAAAATCCACCGATTTCCACAGTCTGCACATGGTAACCCAGCCGGATGGTGACGTGCAGGCTGCCAGTAAACTCGTTTGTAATGACACAGGGGAAGTAGCCAACCTTCCACTCATTGCCCGCCGTCATGCCGCCCTGGATAATTTTGGCAAAATCGCCGCCGTTTTGCTCCATAATACACTGAATTTCACCTGCCTGGGTTTCAGCCAGCCCGCCTTTTACTGTACGGAAATACATGGTGAGCAGTACCACATCTCCCTCTTCAAATGGGGTGGGGATGTTCATGGCAAGCTGAGAGGCGTAAGGGGAGGGCGGAAGCGTTTTTACATCAATGCGAAGCGCTTCAGAAAACGGCATGTCAGATACCGGCACCCTTTCCATGGTGGCATATTCCCCCAGAGTTGCTGCGCTTGTGTTCAAGAGATTGTCGTTGTTAAGGGCCACTTCGCCCTGCGGCAGGGCCGCAAGCTTTTGTGCAACATCCTGTTCAGAGCCGAAATACACCAGGTCCTCCATGCTGCTGCTGTTAGAAATCGTGGATTTGGGCACGTCCCGCCGAATCACGTCGTGCTTTTCAATTACGACTGTTTGGGAGGCCTCCTGCCAAACTACATTTGCACCCAGGCCTTCTGCAATAAAGCGCACCGGCACCATGGTGCGGTCGTTTATCAGCTGTGCAGGAACGTCCAGCGTGGTTTCTACGCCGTTGACATTGGCGGTCGTGCTGCCGATTGCCAAAGACACCGTCTTTCCGCCCAGCGAGCCAGTGGCTGTCTGCGACGGCTCATCCCACAAAACTTCTGCGCCTAAGCTTTCAAAAATCCCGCGGATGGGGACCAGCGTCCGGTCGTTTACCACATGACCGGCATTTGGTCAAATGTGCAGAGCGTCCCGTTGATTTTAATCTGGATGCCGTCTGCCGTCTCTGCGCCAACGCCCACAGGCAGCGTGCCGAGCATGAGCGACAGGCACAAAATTGCTGTAAGAATGCGTTTCATAAGATTCCCTCCATTATGTATTCTTACAATTTGTATAAATCTAAATTTATAGAAAGTAAATAGCAATATTTTGCCAAATATTCACAATTTTTTGTGTGCAAAAAAGCGCCAAAGCGGTCACTTCGGCGCTTCATATTCAAAACTGCCTTGATTGGTGGAGAGGTCAAACACCAAACGGCCGTGTTCAAAAAACTGCACTTGCATGGGGCAGGCGGGATTTTCCAAAATGGTCCTTGTCATTTCGCCCCGGGCCGGTGCGGCGAGCGGATGGCCGCGGTCTGCATCGATTGAGAGCACCAGCCGGTACTGCCGCTGTGAAAGTATGATTTTTCGCTGTGTGCAGCATTCGACCCGCACGCCCAAATAGGTTGCCAGCCGGTATTCCTTGCCCTTGTAGTGGACAACACAGATGCAGCCGTCAAAGCGGAACCCGAAAAACGGGATGTCTGCAACCGACACCATGACCGAGCAAGGCTCGTCAAATGCGTTGGCCTGCGCCCAGACATAGGATTTGGGAAACGACGTCCCGCTGTCTTTTTCCATATACCCCTTCCCGCCGGTAAAGTCCATTTCCTGCCCGTTAAAAATCACGCCGCCTGACAACTGGTGCGACATGCTGATGATGCCATGCCGGCACTCCATTGGGAAATAGCGGAACGGCCCCATAATATCATAGCGGATGGGGGATAGATTGCGGTATGCAATTTCTCCAGTCAGCGTAAATGCATCGCTTTCAATCTCCAAATGAACGCCGTCCGGCGAAAAGCGGTTGTTTTTTCCAAATGGGACACAAAAAGACTGCGACTTTGTGATAACCTGGATAAATGGTCCGCCGTATGCCTTGCCTGCAATGAGGCAAAGGGTGTGGTCCTTTGTTTGATGTTTGTAGTAATACCCGTCAAACTGTTTCTTCACAGCGCGCTTCCCCCTATCAGCCAAAAATGCTCCTTTCTATCTTTGACAAAGAAAAAAGGGATTATACGCGTATCTGCCTTTGGAAAAAAGGGGGGAAAAACAGTTTACAGGATTTCAAACGGCACACAGGCCGGGCGCAGCGACTGCGGCGACTGCCAAACATAGATTTTCATATAGGCCGTGCCGGCCGGTATCTCAATATTATTGGGAAGCACAAACGCATCCCCCGTATCATACGGCGCGGCGTCTATGGGCTGTGCGCCCAACAGCGCGCCTCGGTTATCATAAGAAGCAACCGTCAGGCGGGCAGCGCTGCCGTTTAACTCCATATATTGCTTGCCGAGGTGGATTTCCTCTGCCTGGGCAATGTTTTGGAGGGTCAGCCGGTTCCCGGCCTCGTTTTTCGGCGGGCAGACCAGGATGTAGGCGATCTCGTTATCCATCGCATATTTTTCCGCTTTTGAGCCCGCTTCGCAGTGGATGAGCGGCCATTCTGCAACATAATTACGAATTATCCGGGTGCCCTTTGGCACAAAAATGCTGTTTAAGCTGTAGCAGCCTTCAAACATATCGTTATAAATCCAATTGACACTGTCTGGAATATAGCAGTGCTTGAGGTTTCCACATCTCCAAAATATGCCTTCGTCTATGCTGGTAATGCCCTCCGGAAGCCGTATATTGGTTAAACTGTAGCATTGGCTAAAGGCCTCCCTACCAATTTGCTTGAGCGCTTTGGGAAGCTGTATGGAGGTTAAACTGTAACATTTGGAAAAAACGTCTTGGCCAATGGATGTCACCGTATCCGGCAGTACAATGTGACTTAAGCGTACGCACGAAAAAAACGCATAGTCTTCAATGGAAGTGATGCCGTTTGGCAGCGTTAGCTCTTGTAAGCTGGAGCAGCGCTGAAAGGTGTATGCACCGATTTTGGGCAGATACGGCGGCAGCGTGATGTGCTCTAAGGCAGTGCAATATGAAAATGCGCCGCTGGCAATGCTGGTAACACTGCTGGGGACTGTGTAGCTGGTTCCGGCTTTCGCCGGCGGATAAACGACCAGGCGGGTTTGCGCTTTGTCAAATAAAACGCCGTCTATGCTGGTAAAATGCGGGTTTTCTTCCGCAACCAAAACGGTTTCAAGGGAGGGGCTGTCATAAAACACATTTTCTCCAATGCTGGCAACGTTTTTGGGGAGGGTGATGGATTTTATCCGTGCATTATCCCAAAACGCCTCATCCTCAATGCAGACAAGGGAATCTGGAAGCTCAATATAGTACAGGAAATCGGTAAAGGTAACCGCATACCTGGCAAGCGTGGTCACGCCGTCTAAAATCGTCAGCGTCCCATCGGTGTTTGGATTGTAAGGCGGCACACAGACCAGCGTGGTGAAGTCTTTGCTGTATAAAATGCCGTCTTTGGCAGCATAATTGGGGTTGTTTTCATCCACGATAAATTCTGCCAAATAGCAGCTAAACAGATAGAGCGGCTGGATGGTGGTGACCGACGCAGGAATAAAGAGACTGTCAATGGAGGTGTTTCGCTCCAATGCGCCCTCAGAAATGCCAATCACCGGATAGCCGTCAAGGGTGTCTGGGATGACAACGTCGTCATAACCGGAAATGTCAGTGATCATTGCGCCGCCGTCGCGTATAATGTAGTCAAATTCATCTTCGGCCGCCATCGCGGGAGAATTTGGGATGCAAAAAACAAGGAGTGCAAACACAACCAACACACAAATTTTTTTCATAGGATGTCCCTCCCTTTATTTGTTTTTATTATACGTCATTTGGAAATTTATGTCAAGAAATTCCGAAATTTTATCAGGTGTTTTGCGGCACTGATTTGTATATTTTAGACAGAAATGCTGCACGCTAATGGGGAGGTGATTTTATGGCAAAGCAAGGAATGAAACGGCCAAACGGCCACGGATTTGGAGAGAGTAAAAATAAATCCCCAAAAAAGAACGATGTGCCCCCAGTTCCAGAAATCCATGGGAAGGCCAAGTCCGGCAAGGTAAAAGCGGATCCTGTCAATCACGACACCTTGCCGCGCAATTAAGGGATTGATACAATTTTATTATCGGAATTTAGTTTAAGAAATGCCATAATAGAGATATCCCAAAGAAAGGAGGAGGCTCTGTTATGGCAAAGCTCAAACGCGACTTCACAACAAGGCTGGATTTAATGGACCACGCGAAATTCAAGGTCATCGCGAAAGCGGAAAGCCGGAGTGTGAACAACATGATTGCGCATCTTGTGAAAGAGAAAATCAAGGCGTACGAAGAGAAGTACGGCGAAATTGACATCCCGGAAGAAACACTTTACAGCTAAAAGCGGGGGAATTTAAATTTCCCCCGCTTTTTTGTCCGTGGCCGATACGTGAAATTTTTAGAATAGGGCTTGAATGAAATGTTTTAATGTGATAGAATCATTTCACAAATAAATTGGTTTTTTAAGGAGAAATATGTATCTATTATTGTTAGCAGTCATTTACATAGCCTTTATAAGCCTTGGCTTGCCGGACTCCCTGCTGGGCGCGGCATGGCCCACAATCCACATCGCATTTGACGTGCCATTGTCATACATGGGGATGGTTTCTATGATAATATCGGGCGGTACCATCCTTTCCGGCCTGATGTCGGAGCGGCTTACAAACCGGTTCGGGACAAGGGCAGTCACAATTGTAAGCATATTCCTTACAGCAGTTGCGATGCTTGGGTTTTCCAAAACAACCGAATTTTACCAGCTGTGCCTGTGGGGAATCCCCTATGGCTTGGGTGCGGGAGCGATTGACGCCGCATTAAACAATTACGTAGCTTTGCATTATCACTCAAGGCATATGAGCTGGCTCCATTGCTTTTGGGGTGTCGGGACGATTATTAGCCCGTATATTATGAGTTATGCGCTTACGCACAGTGTATGGGCAAATGGATACCGTACAGTGTCATATATACAATTCGTGATCGTTTTTATTATGCTGCTGTCACTGCCCCTGTGGAAAATCAATCAAAACAATTCTGTCAGCAGCAGCAATGCAAAACCTTTGGGGATAAAGGGCGCGCTGAAAATAAAGGGGGTGCCGTATCTCCTGATTGGATTTATGTCATATTGTGCGGCAGAGGCCACAACAATGCTTTGGGCGAGCAGCTTTTTGGAGGGTGCAAGAGGTGCAGCAAAAGAGGAAGCGGCTGCATTTGGGGCATTGTTTTTTATCGGGATAACGGCAGGAAGATTTTTTGCCGGGTTTATTTCCGACAAATTGGGCGATTACAGAATGATACGCCTTGGCGCGGGGATTGCACTGTTCGGCGCCGTCTGCATAGCGGTCCCTTGGAAAATTGCGTCAATCATCGGATTTATCATCATCGGGCTTGGCTGCGCCCCCATTTACCCCTGTATTATCCATTCAACGCCAAACAATTTCGGCGCAAAAAATTCTCAGGGGATTATTGGAATCCAGATGGCAAGCGCTTATGTGGGTTCAACATTTATGCCGCCTGTTTTTGGGCTGATTGCAAACCATGTAAGCCTGACGCTCATGCCTATGTATCTCATTTTTTTCCTGATATTGCTGCTTTTTATGGTTTCAAAAACGCAAAAGGCATGCAGAGCTTTATGATTGCCATGTAAATTTTATTTTGCCAAACAGATACGGACTTGACAGCCATCTGCCTCTCCCCCAAAAAAGCAGGGCAAATATTAAATAAAATCGTGTATGAACAAAAAGAAACCGCATAACAATGCGGTTTCTAGTGTTTTTGGTGG
>JAJXRJ010000032.1 GCA_021629085.1 Oscillospiraceae bacterium
GGCAAGGATAACCGATGCAGGATTAACGAGTGCAAATTTGCGCCGCGTAAGGGAGTGCGCAAGCAAACCCATCCGTGCGGCAAGGAGCGGACGGACGTAGACTGCCTGTCCTGCTTTCATGGCCTTGACGACGACGGCGCGATTTATTGTTTGGCGGATTGAGGTGGTGACTATGGGATGACAGACAAGCAACGCCGATTTGCTGATGAATATTTGGTTGACTTAAATGCCACACAGGCGGCAATTCGTGCGGGATATTCAGAAAAGACGGCATATTCGATTGGCAATGAAAACTTGAATAAACCTGAACTAAAAGCCTATATTGACGAAAAGCTGGAACAAATCCGAAGCGAAAAGACAGCCGACGCGCGGGAAGTAATAGAATATCTAACTGCCGTGATGCGTGGTGAGCAGACTGAACAGACATTAAAACTGATTGGCTGTGGAGAACAAGCGGTGATTGATATTGACGTATCTGCAAAAGAGCGTACCAAAGCCGCAGAACTGTTAGGCAAGTATTACAGCCTGTGGACTGACCGAATGAGCGTACAAGCAGACACACAGATTACGTTTGTAGAGGACTTGACGCCAGATGACTAACATTTCGCTAAAAAGCGTGGTCGGCAGAGGATATTATGATTTTTGGACGACAAAAAAGACCTATGTTGTATGCAAGGGGTCACGTGGATCAAAAAAATCTAAAACGGCCGCGTTATGGCACATTTATCACATGATGAAATACCCCTTATCAAACACATTAGTGATTCGTAAAGTAGAGCGGACGCTTAGGGATTCCGCGTTTTCAGATTTGCAATGGGCTATTAAAAGGCTCGGCGTGGAGCATCTATGGAGATGTACCACATCGCCGTTGGAAATTACAAATCTGAAAACCGGGCAAAAAATTTTGTTTCGCGGTTTAGATACGCCTTTTAAAATTACTTCAATTTCTGTATCCCGCGGTGTGCTTAACTTTTTGTGGATTGAAGAAGCATATGAAATTTTAAAAGAGGACGATTTTAATACGCTGGATGAATCCATAAGAGGAGCGCTTCCAGACGGATACTGGAAACGAATAACACTAACATTTAATCCTTGGAGCGAGCTGCATTGGTTAAAAAGCCGTTTTTTTGACACACCGGCTGACAATGTGTTAGCGATGACTACCACATACCGATGTAATGAGTGGCTTTCAGATATTGACCGGAAAATGTATGAAGATATTCGTACAAGGAGTCCACAGCGTGCAAAAATCGCGTGTGACGGTGAATGGGGAATTGCAGAAGGCTTGATATTCGATAACTGGTCAGTGGAAGATTTAGCGGATAAAATCCCCCATTTTGACCGGATATATGCTGGCCTTGACTTTGGATATGCAAACGACCCAAACGCGCTGATAAAAGCGCATATTGATTTGACGCGAAAACGCATTTATGTGTTTGATGAGATGTATCGGGTTGGGATGTCGGATGACGAATTGGTCAGGGAGCTGGCAGAACGTCTTGGAAAGCAATGTGTCACTTGTGACAGTGCAGAACCCAAAACGATTAATTATCTAAACCAGAACGGGATTTGGGCGCTTCCGGCAGTTAAGGGGGCAGACAGTATCAACAGAGGGATTCGATTTTTGCAGGGGTTTGATATTATTGTTGATATCCATTGCCAAAACTTTAAACGGGAAATTCAGCTGTACCGCTGGCAAGAAGACAAGTATGGAAATGCGATACAAAGGCCGGTTGACCAGGACAACCATTTGCTCGACGCACTACGGTATGCGTGTGAAGAAATCATGATAGGAGGATTTGCGACATCTGCCGCGAGAATGTAACAATGTGCGGACATAAGTGGATAAAAGTAAATGACGTTTTTGCTTGCGTAAAATGTGGCATGACGCGAATTAAAAGCGGAAAAATACGATTTGACAAGAAATTGATACACTACAACCAAAAAAGGAGGCGAGCAAATGGCAAGGGCTGAATATCAGTTATACCCTTCATACAGTGCAGAAATAGAAGAGATACGGCGCAACGGTATTACACCAGCACTGCTTTCAAAAATTATAGACAAGCATTTGCCAAACGCAACATATAACCGGGAACTCTATATGCGGTATATGACGATTGACGGCCATGTGCCGATCTTTAGGCGCGAGCCCCGCTTTAAGCCGGCAACGGTGAATGGCAAAGAAGTTAAACAAATTAACAACAAAATTAACAATGATTTTTTCGGGGAAATTATTGACTTTGGTGTTGGATATTTTGCAGGAAAGCCGATATCATACAGTTACAGCAGGACTGAAGAAAGTGAAGAGGACACAGGAGGAGAATCAAAAGTAAAAGAGGCTAGAAAAGCCCTGAGCGATTTTGTAACACGAAATAATATGTATGACGTAGACATGGAAATCACCAAACACGCCAGCTTATGCGGCTACGCGGGCCGGCTGATGTATCATGATACGGATGGAAACGAACGTGTGATGGCAATACCAGGGTATGAAACTATCATCTTGTCTGAAACCTCTATCATGGAGCCGGAATTTGCAATTCGATATTATTCAACGGAAGACATAACCGGAAGTACGTATTGGGTTGTAGAATACTATGACGATACTGATATCATCTTGTTTGAAGGGCAGTTAGCTGGATTACAACGCAAGGATACATACAAAAACTTATACGGATACTGCCCGCTTCAAGGCATTGCGCGTAATAATGAAATGATAGGCGACGCGGAAAAAGTATTGGCTGAGATTGACGCTTATGATAGAGTGGTAAGTGACAGTAGCAACCAAATTGAGGGGCAGGTAAATTCAAAAGAGATTTATAAAAACGTTAAAATTGACGCGGAAACGATTGCAATGTCTAACTATACGGGTGCACTGTCGTTTTATGACGGTACTGGTAACAGTGATATATACAATCTGGAAAAGAATATTAACGACACCTTTGTAGAACATCATTTAGAGCGCCTGAGCGATAATATATACCGGTTTAGCCGGACGCCTAACTTAAACGATGAAGCTTTTGCAAACAGTTCCAGCGGGATTGCGCTGAAATTTAAACTGACCGGGTTAGAAACCAAATGCGGAATGTTTCAGGCAAAGATGGTATCGGCCGGCGTATACATGTTTAAGTTGCTAGCGTCGGCATGGGAAAAGAAAGGGCTGCATATTGACCCGCTGCAATGCATGATGGAGTTTAAGCGCAATTTCCCGCTGGATGTTGAGAGCGAGGCAAGAGCGGCACTGTCGCTTATTAACGCAGGGATTCCGAAAGAAATTGCATATAATCTGGCGATATCAGCGATTGACGACGTGGATTATGTTATGCAGATGATAGAGGAGGAAAAAAACAACATTCCATCTTTAAACGAAAGAATAAAAGAGGATTTTGAGGAAGAGCAACAGGAAGAAGAAATACAAAACGAATGAGGCTACAAAAAATTGACTAATTAGAAAGGCGTTTATAATGGCAGCAACTAAAAAACAAATAGAAGACTCTTTAGTGCAGCTAAGACGTATTGACGCCCATAGAGAAGCAGGGGCAGAAAAAGAAATCCGTAGAATATATAAAGCCCTCTTGAAAGATTTAAAGCAGTTTATTGGTTTTACCTATGCAGATCTTGCAGAAGACGGGCAACTGACGTATGAAATATTACAGCAAAAAGGCGAATATGCAAGGTTTTTAGAAGAGGTGGAACAGCGAATAAATGGTATTAGCCCCGCCGTTTCTAAGGAAATCAAACAGACAGTTGAGCAAATTTATACCCTCTCGTACGAAGGCATGGTTGGCGCTGTGGAAAAGGCCGCATCCGGTGCAGATTTGCATATCGAATTACAGGGGCTGCGTGCTGCAACGCCGGAAGCGGTCAAAAATGTTGTGCAAAAAGGCCTCGTTGATGAAGTGCTCAAAAAAAACTGGCAGGACAGCATTTATGAAATCAAACGCAACATATCGGTGGGGCTTTCTAATGGCGACCGTGTGGAAACAATGGCAAAGCGCATGTCTGAGACGCTGGATTCTAGCTATAAGAAAGCAGTTGGAATTACCAGAACCGAAACGCACCGGGCACGGGAAGCGGGGTTCCAGGATAGTGCAAACGGAATTGACGAGGCGATAAAAAACGGGAACTCCGGCATGCGGATGGTAAAAACATGGCGCACTATGAAAGACAGCAGGGTAAGGCCAAACCAGCGCAGGAAAACCAAAAAAGGATGGAAGACCACCAAAAGCCGAAGCGGCGCAAACCACCAGAAGATGGAAGGCAAAATTGTACTTGTTGACGAAGAATTTGATTTGGGCGGCGGCGTAAAGGCAAAAGCGCCCGGGCAAAGCGGGGATGCGGCCAATGACGTGAATTGCCGGTGTTTTTTAGAGTACGACATAATGACGGAAGAGGAATTTGTGCAAAAAGGCGGGAAATTGCCGGAAAAAGCGTTTACAAAACAGGAAGACAGTGGTATAATAAAGACAAACAGCGATTTAGAAATTCATCCAGATAAAATTAACGAATTTTTGTTAAAACCAGGCGCAAAACATTCGAGAGAATTTTTTGATGTGGGTTACTCAGAAGGAGACTATGAACGCCTATTTGATGACATAGTGGCTGAATTTGATAAGAGAAAAGCGGTTGATATTAGGAAAAATACGGACGGCACAGAAGATTTCAGTATATTCATGGATTTAGGCGTTAAAAGTAAAAAAAGATTTAGAACAGTTTGGAGAATAGATTCTCCCAACAGTAAGCCGAGGTTAATAACAAGCCATAGAGAGGGCTGATAAAATTGTTCAATTTGTATGATAATGTTTTAATAAAAACTAAAAATATACCAGGAGTAATTGTCGATATTTTACACTCCGAAAATGGCGCGATATATACGGTTGAAAGCAATATAAAAGGGAAACGCGATGATGGATATGGTGGGATATGGCCGTTATTCGACTGTAAGGAAAATGAATTACAATTTATGGGCCGTCCTTAATGGGTGGCTCATTTGTATTCGGGGCGCTCTGGCTTATCGACAATGAGAAAGCAAATGAATTTAATAAGCTTTTTTCAGGGGGTCTTTCAATCGGTGACGAATGGGCTGATGATATTACTTTGGTCAAATGGGAAAAGATAGGAGAGGTAATAACCGTCCAGTTTACTTAAATATTAATTAGGGTGAGATTATTGCAGAAAATAAATATAAAAGGAGGAGCTAACTTGATTCCACAGAAACAGATGAGCATATTAAAAAAATTGGCATCAATTATGATGGCTCCAGTAAACTTTCAGCAGAACAGAAAATTGAGATAGAAGAAAAAGTGGGCGATTATTTAACGCTTTATTGTTTAAATGAAGATTATTCGTTGACAAAAGAAGGACGCATTTGTGAGCAACTTTTAAACGATTTGGACAAGCTTTAAAGATTTTTAAAAAAGACAGGCATAAGTTGTTAAACCAACCAAATATTTTGTAATCAACACACGATTCTATAAGGATTGTGTGTTTTTTTATTGCGCATCTATAAGGTGCAAAAAATAATCTATAAGGTTATGGGGGAATAAAATGAACAAGGAAAAATTAGACGCTTTGCTTAATAGCGGAAGTATTACGCAAGAGGAATATAACGATTTATTGAAAAAGCTTGAAACTGACAAACCGGCACCGCAAGAGACAACAAAGCAAGAACCCGAAAACGGGGGCGGTATTGATGAAGAAGCATTAGAACGGCTGATACAGGCCAAGGTAGATAAGATTACCAGCAAAATAGGCAAGGAAAAAGCCGAGCTTCAAAAAAAGCTTGAAGTTTTGAAAAAAGAGAAGCTGACCGATGCCGAACTCAAAAAAATGGAGCTATCTGAAAAAGAACAAGAGATCGCGGAACGGGAACGCGCGTTAAACGAAAAGGAAAACCGGCTGTATGCGATTAAGGCAATTAAGGCGGCAGGTTTGGATGATGGAAGCGATAAATCGTTAGAGCTTGTTGAATTTGTGCTTTGCGATGATACCGACCAAATTGATGAGCGGGTAAAAGCGTTTGGAAACCTGGTTAAGAAGTATGCCAAAGCCGAGATCGACAAAGCGTTTAAAGAAAACGGGAGGACTCCAAACGGCGGTGTAAAAGCAAAAGCCGAAAACAATCCTTTTGCAGAAAATGGGTTCAATTTGTCAGACCAGATGCGAATGATGATTGAGAATCCAGAACTTGCAAAGGCGCTTGAATCAGCGGCAAAGGTGAAACAATGACAAAAATAGATGTATTGGGAACGGAATATACCATCACAGAAACTGACAGCCAAACGGAGCCCAGGCTTTGTGACTGCGATGGCTTTTGCGACAAAACAAGCAAGGAAATTGCGGTTACAGTTAAACCGGAGGATTCAAATCTTGCTGATTGGCAATGGTATAGGAATAAGGTTTTGCGGCATGAAATTATTCATGCTTTTTTTATTGAAAGCGGTTTGCAAGAGAACTTTGAAAACAAACCCTGGGGGATTATGGAGTCCTTGGTTGATTGGTTTGCAATTCAGTTTCCAAAAATTCGAAAAGTATTTGATGAATTAAAAATTTGAGGAGGAAGTTAATATGGCAGATACGATTACTACATATGGGAACATGCAAATTGTTCCTGAAAAATTTGCAGAATATATTCTTAATCGAACAACTGAAAAATCCGCTCTGGTAAACAGTGGGATTGCAACGGCGGATACGATTGTTGGGCAGCTTATCAACGGCACGCCGGAGGGCGGCAGATTTATCATGATGCCGCAGTACAACCCCTTGGAAGGCGACGACGATGTGTTCAGTGAAACGGATGTGAGCATCAGCAATGTAACTACAGATGCAGCGCACGCGACCCTTTTGATGCGCCAGAAAGCGTGGGGAGCAACAGATTTAGCGCATGTATTAGGCGGGAACGACCCGATGGCGGCCATTGGGAATTTGGTGTCTGATTGGTGGCTGCAAAAGGAACAGGCAATTTACTTATCCATTTTAAAAGGCCTTCTTGACCCAACAAGCGGGGCTCTCAAAGACCATGTGAACGATATTTCCGGCGGCTCTGCGGAAGCGGCGTATATTAGCGACGGTGCAACACTTGACACCAAACAGCTTTTAGGTGACCACTACGGCTCTTTGGGCATGGTATTCATGCATTCGGCGGTTTATACATATTTGCAGAAAAACGGCATGATTACGAGAAACCCGATCTTTGACCCGTCGCAGAGCGCGGTGGAAATGGAGCGGTATTTGGGATATCGGATCCTCGTGGACGACGGCATGCCTGTCTACGACTATGTAAAAGACAATGCAGCAGGCACCATTACCATTACCGCGGAAAATCTGGCGCAGTATCAGGCGCGGTGTTTGGATACGCTGGTTGCGACCGATAAGGTCAAGGCGGCGGCAAACCCGATTTATGACACGTTTTTCCTGGGCACAGGCGCGTTTGCGCGTCAGGACGGATCGCCTGCCGGATTTATCGGCGTTGAAACTGACCGTGATAAGATTGGTGCGAAAAACTATCTGATTAACCGCCGCTGCATGGTGATCCATCCACGGGGATTAAGTTGGAACACTGGTGCAACTTATCCGGAAGGGATTTACTATCCGACGAATGCAATGCTGGCAACACCTGCAAACTGGGCATTGAAAACCAACCACAAAAAAGTCCCAATTGCGGCCCTGCGCCACAAGATTGGTTAAAACTGTGGTTTTGTAGAAACAGGAGGCGAAGAAAGATGAGCTGCACCTTTTGGAATTTAAGACGCAGAAAGGCAGAAAAAGCCAAAACCGCGGCTAAACAAGCCGAAGCTGCTAAATTGATAGAACGGGCAGAGGAACCGGGAAAAGCCAAGGAAACCGCAAAGAAGGGCGGCGGCAGACGTGGAAAACAGTGATGTAATTCGGGAAAGTGCGCTAATATGGCTCGGCAACAATACGAACATCGATATCACACAAGACCCGCTCCCGGCAAATGTGGAACTGTTTATCAGCCGTTACGGTGATGTTCTATCGCTTAGGCCGGGGGTGTCGAGCGAAAGCATACAAGGGCTTTCCCAATCGTTTACCAGCGGGGATATTGGCGTTTTACTGCGGCAGTATGCAAGCTCCCTTTTAGGAGAGGACTGTTTAACCTGTTCTGATGCGAAAGCCTTTCCGGCTCTTGAAAAGTGGGTGGATTAAGTGGGCGTGAAGTGGACGACCAAAAAAGATGGGTTTCCGAGCATGAAAGCATCAATCAAAGGATTGGACAAGAAGAAGGTAAATGTCGGTGTTTTAGGCGGAGAAAATGCTTGGCTTGCCGGAATCCACGAATACGGGGTGAATATTCGTGCAAAGAAAAAATATTTAACTGTGCCGCTTATTCCAGAAGCAGCAGGAAGAAAAGCTAGCAGCTTTGGAGACCTGTTTGTATTTACAAGCAAAAAAGGAAACAAATTTCTTGCCAGAAAGAAAGGGAAAAAAGAAATAGAGCTTGTATACTGGCTTACTCCTTCTGTTGTGATTCCGCCGCGGCCTTTTTTAAGTGCGGGGTTTGACGAACACAGCAAGGAAGTGCTTAAAAAAGCAGAACGACTTTTGCCCGGTGTACTGGATGGGGCTATGCGTGTTGAGCAATACTGTGAAAGCATAGGGTTATTGCTTGCAAGCAAGATTAAAGACTATGCAAGAGACCTAAAAAACCCGCCTAATTCCAATATTACGAAAAATGTAAAAGGGGACGATAATCCACTCGTTGATACCGGGAAAATGATTGAATCGATTACCTATGAGGTGGAATGATGCGTTATTTTAATTTTGACAGTTTAATAGACAAATACAGTGTAAAATTCCGTCTTGTAACTGCTGGCAAAGGCCAGTATAACGATTTAGGGGATTGGGTAGCAGAGGATTTTGAAGAAGCCGAAATGACGGGCGCCATTTTAGGTGTTACGGAAAATAAGGTATACCGCTCGGAAGGGGTTCTGACAGAAAAGGACAAGCAGTTGTACATGAAAGAGCCGCTGGGCCGGATTGATAGGGCGCATGTGCTTTACGACGGCAATAAATACAGCGTTGAACAGGAACCAAATGAAGGAAACGCTCAATTTACTGGGTGTTATTCATACCTGCTGAAATGGATAAGCGTGTTTGACAAAAAGGAGGCAGATGTGTGATTGACTTAGACAACACAAGAACCGCGATTGTAAAAGGATTGCGAGCCTACCTTAACCTTCCTGTTATTCGCAGCAACCAGACAGGAGAAATTCCGCCCTATCCATATTTGTCATATACAATCACAAGTCTTGCAAACGCAAATAACGGCACGTGGGGAAAGTATGATGATGGCCTTGACAGAAAACCTGTTACGCAGTCATGGAGCATCACCGTACAATCTGACAACGCTGCCGAATCCATGCGCCTTGCGTTAAAAGCGCATGAATGGCTAGACCATGTAGGCACCGTTGCGCTTAACGACTTAGGCGTTATTGTGCAATCTTTATCCGGAATCACCAACAGAGACAACATGATAACAGTTGAATATGAGTATCGAAACGGGTTTGATGCTGTGTTATGGTGCATGAACGAAGTTGACGATACAACAGATGAAATCGGCACAATTGAGTATGTGGCAATTGACGGCAATTTTGTTGAGCCGTCCGAAAGCCTGGACGAACTCAATGAAAAGCTTGAAAAAAGACTGGACGGTGTATTGTAATGGCAAGTATCGAAGAAAACATTAATCAAGCAATTTCAGATTTTGACAAAATAAAGGAGTCCATTGTAGAAAGCGGGGTTGATGTGCCATATGGTACGGATACGAATAAATATGGCGAGCTTATATCCCAAGTTAAAGACAAGGCATTTGAAGCAGGGATAAATTCGGTTGATTTATCTGATTATGTGAAGTTTACGGACTACCCAAAAGTCAATGGTTCTGCCGGTGTTTTAAAGGTTGTATCCTCTGAACATGGGATAAACATAGGGTCTAATGGAAATTTGTATGTTCAGCAGGCGTATAATTCCGACGTCGCTAAAAAAGAGTCTAATTATCGCCCTGTAGTCCCTAGTGTAATTGACACAGCTGTTTATGCATCGACGCATCAGGAAATGTCAGATGAATATGCTGTGTCCTCATTCACAACAGGTGCCACGTTTAGTTATGACAAAAGCACCTTGCCCGCGTCATATGCTGCCGTAAAAGGGTATGTAGACGGCCTAGTTGGAGAGATTAGTACGGCGCTTGATGAGATTCTTGCCCTGCAAGAAAGCTATATTGAGGGTGAGACGATATGACAATTTCGGAAAAGCTGACACAGATTGCAAGCAATGTCCCTGCTGTGTACCAGAAGGGGAAAGCAGATGGTATTGAAGAAGAATATGACCGGTTTTGGGATACGATCCAAGAAGGGGGAAGAGTAACCTACTATGATTACCGTTTTTGTGGCTGGACATGGACGTATGCAAACCCAAAGTTCGCGGTTGTCCCCTCTAATGCACAAGGGCTGTTTATGTCAAGCAAGCGGTTGACACATTTTGATGAATCAAAATTTGATTTTTCACAAGTTAGAAATTCATATCGGATGTTTTGGAGCTGTACCGCATTAGAATATATGCCTGATTTTGATTTGGCTCCTGAAAGGTTCGACCAGACATTTCAGCATTGCCGAAGCTTAAAAACAATCTCAGTTTTAGATTTTAGCAACTGTAATCAAAAAATAAACATGATTCTATCAGGTGCGGTTGCGTTAGAAAGTATTGAAAAGATACAGGGATATATTTCATTTAATGGCTTCGATTTGCAAGACAGCCCTCTTTTAAACAAAGAAACATTCGTTAGGGTTATCAATGCCTTATCGGCAGAAACAAGCGGGCTGGCGGCGACACTAAGTAAGACCGCAAAAGAAGCAAACTTCACAGACGAAGAATGGGCAGCCCTGATTGGGACTAAGCCGAATTGGACGATTACTTTGGTGTAAAGGTGTGAAATATATGACGACAAGACTGATTTTGTATGCAGACGATGGAAAAGTGCTGACCAATGGTGAAATTTTTGGGAAAGAGGTTTTTTTGGCCGAGGGATTAAACGCCGAAGGTTTTTACGAAATCACGGAAGCGGAATATGAAAGCATTTTGCAAAATGCAAATAAGGAGGAGTAAATTATGGCACTGGACGTAAAAGTAAAAATTGATTTAGTAAAGCCGATTGGAAGGGCGGGGTTTGGAATCCCGCTTATTTTAGAAGAAAATGCAACAACGGCGAAAAGCTACACGGAATGCACAAATTTAGAAGAAGTGGTAGCGGCAGGGTTTGCGGCTGATACAAAAACATATAAAGCGGCAAACGTGTTGTTTATGCAAAATGACGCGCCGGAAAAAATTGCGGTGTGCGCTGATACAGGTACTGCTTCCGTATGGGTTGCAAATGTTGACAACAACACAAAAAATTGGCGGCAGTTAATTGTAGTAAATAATAGTGAGACCGACACAGAAGTTAGTGCTATTATGACCGCTATGGAAGCATTAGACAATAAAATGTATTTTGCCGATTTGGAAACAGACGATACGACGAGCCTTACAGTGAGTGGTATTGAAAGGACTGTGCTGTTTTACTGTGATGCTACCGAGAGCTGCCCGGTTCCTTCTGCCGCGTTGGTAGGAGCAACGGCAGGCCTTGACGCCGGAAGCTTTACGTACAAAAATATGGTTTTAAAAGGCCTTGAGCCGCAGAGCCTGACGGATACAGAAATTAATGCCATCCATACAAAGGGCGGCATTACTTTTGTAACGAAAGCCGGGGATAATGTTACCTCCGAAGGCAAAGCAGCTGGCGGCGAGTATATTGACATTGTCGATTCGAAAGATTACATTATCAGCAATCTTGAATACCAGACGCAAAAAGCGCTGAATACAGCGCCTAAGATCCCGTATGACAACAACGGTATTGCAATGCTTGAAAGTATCGCTGTCAATGTGATGAAGGACGCATATAACAAAGGTATGATCGCTACAAACGAAGATGGTAGCGCCGCATATTCGGTAGACTATGCTATGCGTGAGGACACAGACCCGGCCGACAGAGCGGAAAGGAAGTATTTGGGCGGTCAATTTAGCTTTACGCTTGCCGGTGCGATTCATGAAGTGGAAATTACAGGCGAAATCATTATTTAAAAGGGGGATATAATATGAACGTTACACGATATAACGCAAAAGATTGCACCGTTACCGTGGACGGTGTTTTTATTACGCAGCTTGGCGAAGATATGGTTTCTTTTGAAAAGGACGAAGCTTTTTTTGAACCCGTTGTAGGCGCGCAAGGCGACATTATAAAAAGTGAAATCAACAATACCATTTATACAATGACGTTGACAATTCAGCCTACAAGCCCGCAAAAAGAGTTTTTATTGAGCAAACTAGGAACTGCCGAGACATTTCCCGTGTGGGTTGTAAATAAGGCGTTGGGTGAGCGTTTTGGAGGTTCTATTGCCTCTGTTATGGAAATGCCAAGTATTTCCAGAGGAGCAACTGCTGAAGATATGGAGTTTACTTTTTGTGTGTTTGATGGCGTTGTGGAATCGGCTTGATAGCGGCTTTGTATAAGGAAGCATGCCAACGTTCGCGGAGCGATAAAAAGCTTTTTTACTTGGGGGCGTACGATTACGCCCCTTTTTATTTTAAAATTTTTAGGAGGATTTAATTATGGCTAAATTTTATACAGTGAAAAAGAAAATTGGCGGTGTTGAGTATACGGCGCAGTTTAATGGGATTTCGGCGGCGTTGGATGCTGTAGATAATTCATACATTGAAGGAACCAGCAACACAAGTGTTGCCAAGCTGGCGAAATACTTGTTTGACAACGTAATTGTAGAGCCAAAAGGGCTTACGGCGGATGATTTTGACGATATGGAACATTTTAATGAGGTTGTGGCTTTTGCACGCGAGGTGATGCAAGGGAACTTTCGAGACAAAGCGGACGAGAGCACAGCTAAAGGAAAGGGTAAAGAATAATTGGGCCGCTTGGCGTTTAATATTTTGTGACTTGTCTTGCTTTAGTCATGATTATGTGTTCCACTATATGACACCGGAAGAAATTGAAGAAGCAAATATTGCGCTGGACATTGTAACGGATGAAATCAAACGTCAAACAAAAAAGAAGTAACAACCACCAAAAATAGGGGGTGGTGTAAATGGAAAATACAGTTAGACGAGATATTGTTCAAATTGAATTTGAATCTAACTTAAAAGAATTAACAAAAGTAACAAAAGAACTCGATGAGGTAAAAAAAGCGGCAGGGTTAATCGATGACCAGCCCATTGCCGACCTCGGGGACGAAGCAAAACAGTCAGATAAAAAAGTCAAGTTTTTTGTAAAGAGTTTAAAGAACACCCAAAAGGAAGCCGAAGAAACGGGAGAAGCTGGCGCCGACGCTTTTGATAAAATAAAAGACGCTATAAAAACAGCGGGCGCAGCGCTTACCGCAAGTGTCCTGTTGAAAGGCGCTACAGATACGCAAAGGGCATTTAACAGCATCCAGGCGCAAACAGGCGCAACTGCAAAAGAAATGCAGGAATATAAGCAGATAGCCAAAGACCTGTATAAGCAAAATATGGGCGAAGATATGTACGACATTGCAGACGCATTATCGAAAGTGCGACAAGTGACAAACCAGTCTGGTGACGCACTAAAAGACACGACACAAAACGCTCTGTTGTTCCGGGATACCTTTGGATTTGATGTCACAGAAAGTGTCAGAACGGCGGATATGCTAGTAAAACAGTTCGGGCTTAACGCAAACGACGCGTATAACCTCATTGCGCAGGGTGCACAAAACGGATTGAATAAAAACGACGACTTACTTGATACCATCAATGAGTATTCTGTGCACTATAAAAAACTAGGATTTAATTCGGAAGAGATGATGAACAGCCTGATTGCTGGTGCTGAAACCGGGACATTTTCCGTTGATAAATTGGGCGATACGATTAAAGAATTTAGTATCCGGGTAATTGACGGATCAGATTCAACCGCAAGTGGGTTTCAATCAATCGGTTTAAACGCTGACCAAATGGCAAAAGAGTTTGCAGCTGGAGGGGACACCGCCCAGGAAGCGTTTCAGAAGACAATAAAAGCAATTTTAAACACAGAAGACCCAATCAAACAGGACGCGGCCGGCGTCGCTTTATTTGGCACGATGTGGGAAGACCTTGGGGTAAAAGGCGTTACAAGCATGGCGGAAGTCACAGGCGCGGTGAATTTAGGAAAAGATGCGCTGGGAGGAATCAACGACATAAAATATGATGATGCTATGTCGGCATTGTCCTCTTTGGGAAGAACCATTAATGTAGAGCTTGCAGGCAGCGTAGGAACAATCGTCAATAAAATAAAGCCATACATAACAGAGTTTACAAATGGTCTTACCGGAGCGGCTGGAACTGCAGAAACCGCATGTGAAAAAATCGGAGCGGCTTTTAAATTTGTGCTGGACAACATAAATTGGATTGCGCCGGCTGTACTTGGTGTTGTTGGTTCATTTAAGGCGTTAAAAGGTATAAAGTCGATCTCTTCTACCTTCGGCAGCTTATTTGGTTCCAAAAAAGGCAAACAATCTGCAATGGGTGAAGGCAAAACCGGCGGCTCTGACAGCGGTATATTTGGCATGTTCAAAAACCTTGCAAATATTCCAGTCAAAACCACTTTAAAAGGCGTTGCGAACCTGTCAATCCTGCTTGGAGCCCTTGGGGCGCTGGTGTGGATTGCAAGTAAAGTATTCAAAGGCGGCATTGATTTTAGCAAAATGTTGCAAGTAATTACTTTGGTGGGGGTGCTTGGTGCAGTTGGGCTTGCGCTTACGAAGGTTTCTGGGATTGTCGGCGCAATACCAATTCCGACAGTATTAAAAGGACTTGCAAACATGGCCGTTGTGCTAACTGGCCTTGGTGCGTTATTATGGGTTGCGGCATTTGCCTTCAAAGGCGGCGTTGCCTTTGGTGAATTGTTGCAGGTTGTTGCACTAATCGGCATACTTGGCGCAGTAGGGACGGCTTTATCCGTGTTTGCTGGGGCGGTAGGGTTAATCCCGATTCCAATTGTCTTGTCAGGCCTTGTCAACATTGGCCTTGTAATGGGTGGCCTCGGTGCGCTGTTATGGGCTGCAACAGGAGTATTTAGCAGCGGGATAAACTTTAGCGAAATGCTGCAAATCGTAACTGTCATTGGCGTTTTAGGAACGGTTGGAAGCCTTCTGTCCGGGCTGGCTGGCGTGATTGGTTTGATCCCCTTTCCGCTTGTATTATCCGGTCTTGTTAATATCGGTTTGGTTTTTATAGGGCTATCCGCACTGATTACAAAATCAAAAGGGTTTTTTAATGAAGTAGCAACATTTTCGGATGCTGGATTTACGCAGGCAACAAAAATGTTTGACTGTCTTGCAGGGTTAAAGAGCTTACCAAAAGACGGCGGGATTGTTGGCTGGTTTAAGGGAAACATCGACTATCAAAAGATAGCATCCGGCTTGGGAAGCTTATCAAGCAGCGGCGCAAAAAGATTTTTTGAAATGGCAGGCAGCTTGAAAGCCGCTACATTTAGCAACACAACAAAATTGTTCAAATCCCTTGCTGGTATCGGTGATTTGCCAGAATCCGGCGGGATTAAAGGCTGGTTTAACGGTGATGTTGGATTAGGAGATATTGCAGATGACCTGTCTTATTTTGCTGATACGGCCGATAATTTTTTTGTGGCAGTCAACGGGCTAAATCTGGAAAATTTAAATGGGTTATGGACGAGTCTGCGTGGTGCGGGTACCATCAGCACAGATGTATCAAAGGTAGTTGATGAAAATATCAACGGCATAGTTTCTAAGATAAAAAAGCTGCCAAAGCAAATGGCTGATGGAATAAAAAGCAGTGGCGCGGCGTTGGCAAACGCCTTTGTCGCGATATGGACAGATGCGGTCAAGGCCACAGCAAAGCCAGTCAATAAGCTGTTGAGCGGTGCAAACTTTGTGTTGCAACAATTTGGGTCGGCAAAGCGTGTAGCCAGCTGGGTGCCCTATGCAAATGGAACCAGCGGGCACAAAGGCGGGAATGCGCTTGTCAATGACGGGCGCGGCGCAGAACTGGTACAAATGCCAAACGGCAATACGTTTATCCCACATGGGCGAAATGTGTTAATGCCAAACGCACCGCGCGGAATGAAAGTGTTATCGGCAGAAAAGACAGCAAGGCTGTTTGGAAAGCCGTCCCCAACGTTTCGGTATGCAAGTGGAACGGGTAATTTTGATGTGTGGCAGTACATGGACAATGCCGCCAGCTTGATAAATGCGATTAAAAATAATTTTGTCTCATACGGAGATATTGGCGGAATTGCCGTGCATTTTGGGAAGAGCATGGTGTCCACCATAACAAATGAGATGTCCGGCTGGGCAAAAAAATTATTTGAAGAATTTGGCGCTTTGCCGTTATCTGCATATAATCCGTCAAAAGGGGTTGAACAATGGCGGTCAACTGTAATCCGGGCATTAAAAATGGAAGGGCTGTACAGCGAGGCGAATGTTTTAAGAACACTATACCAAATGCAAACGGAATCAAGCGGGAATCCAAGAGCAATTAACCTATGGGATATCAACGCCAAAAATGGAGTGCCGTCAAAAGGTTTAATGCAAGTGATTGACCCAACATTTAGAGCATATGCAAGGCCTGGATTCAACCAGGATATTTACGACCCATTAAGCAACATCTTAGCGTCGATTCGCTATGCAAAATCGCGCTATGGTTCGCTTGAACGGGCATATCGCGGCGTTGGATATGAAAATGGAGTTGGCAAGATATCCAGTGTAAGCTTGCCAGCGTACACGCCCGAAAGTAAATCAACGGTTGTCAGCGCAACCAGCGTCCGTGGCGGCGATACCTATGCGCCTGTATTTAATTTAACCGTCAACAGCACTGGGGATGATAGAACTACTGCCCGTAAAGTAAAGCAATGGGTAAAAGAGAGCATGGACGAAATATTTGACAGCATGGCGAGAAGAAACCCGCGGCTGCGCGAAGTGTAACAAGGACAGGCGTACCTGTAAAGGGTGCGCCTTTAAAAAAGGGGGCGAAATATGGCGATTATACAGGTCATGGGGGACGGTGAAGACCGGGTATATGTACTTCAAGAAAGTGAGGATTTGGCGCATAACGTTGAAAGCACAACCCATCCAGTAGAAAAAGGGATTGACATAACCGATCATGTAAAGCGAAATCCTATTGAACTAAGTATTTCCGGCAAAATAATAGGATATACGACGCGAACAAAATGCCCGGTATGTGGAGAACCGTTGCGCGAATATGGAATAAACCAGAAATGCGCATATTGTCATACAAATTTAAAAAATTTAAAGGGGCATACCGCACCAGAAATACTTGAAGCGATAAAACGCATTCAAAAAGCAGGCCTTGTTGTAACCTATACCGGCCGGAACGCGATTTCTAATCTGCAAATCCAAAGTTTTAGCACGTCACACCCATATACAAACACCGGCGGGTGTGATTTTAGTATGACATTAAAAGAAGTGCGGTTTGCAAAACAAGCATATGTCCCGAGTAAAAATACTACAAACAATACCGGGACACAGCAGATTGAACAGGGAGAAAGTACGGAAGTTTATTATGTGGTAAAATCGGGGGATTGCGTTTGGAATCTTGTTACTGGCCCATATAAAAACCTAGACCCAAAATTTGATACAACCATAGAAAAATGTGATTGGGTGATGAGTCAAAACCCATCTGCCTTTAGCGTGCAAGGGGACTTCCGGACGTTGCAAAACGGGGAAAAAATTTTGATTGGGCTTAGAAAGTAGGTGGATTTTTGCGAAAAGACAGACTACATATAAATAAAAACTTGGTTCCTTATCGGTTTTCAATCTTGCTTGCTGACGAGCTCTTTGAAATGGGAATTTCCTACAATGAAAACCACGATTTTTTTACTGTGTCGCTTTTAAGAGACGGTGAAGTCTTGTGTAATAGTGAACCGGTTGTATATGGCGTGCCGCTATTTCAAGATATTTATGTGCCTGATAAATTTCCGGCTATAGCGCTGATACCAATCGACGAAAGCGGGGATGTACAAATTGCAACATATGACAACATGGAAAAGACGGTATTTTTGACCGTTGACAACGCATTGGAAAGTCTGGGGGCGGTATAATTGGGGAAACAATCAAGCCTTGTAAAGGGTTCTGCATTTAACAACAGTGTTCAAACCGTTGGTAGAGCTTCAAGCCTTATAAAAGCAATGGATATGTGGAACGACCCTTTAGGAACGGCAGATTTAGAGCAGCCATTGCAAAACGAAAGTCTGTTCGGACGAATTGCTTTCATAGAAAGCGGCGGTGTCAGGCTAGATTCGAAAGAATTAGACCTTGAATTTGTCGTGCCTTTTGATGATGACATTGAAGCAAATGAAGCGGAAATAACGGTTTACAACCTATCAAAAACAACGGTAGAAGCTTTAAAATACAACAATCAAATTTCTATTACCGCTGGTTATGGAGATGACACAGGCGTTATTTTCCGCGGCTATATCAGCAAGGTAACAACAAGATTTGACGGGTTGGACAAGATAACGCAAATTTACGCCATTGACAGTGAGGATTTGCAAGAACGTGATATTGTAGATGTCGAATATTCAGCTGGAACATCTGCAAGTTATATCCTTAAGGATTTAATCGGACGCGTCAGCTTGCCATTGGCTGTATTTAATCTGCGTAGAGATTGGACATATAAAGATAGTGTGAAGATTGACGGCGGGTTGATGGACAACATTAAAAAATATGCAGAAGTATGCGGAATCTCTGTGTATATCAACAAAGGGAAGATATATGCAAGACATTTGACAGAGGGCGATAACCTGAATTTTAATGTAAATGTGGATACTGGGCTGATTGAATCCCCAACAGAGTTTGAGGAAGAAGTAACCGCCGAGGACTACAAAGACATTGTAAAAGGCCTAAACCTAAAAATGGTGTTGCAGTATCGAATGACAACAGCGGCAATTATCAATCTGACAAGTAAAAATGTGTCAGGTCAATACCGTGTACGTTCCGGAAAGCATGTTTTTTCACCAGACGAAAGCATAACAGAAATTGAGGTAATATGATGAGCGGATTTCGTGCATTGGACGATATGATAGAGGAAAAACTGCTGTCGCTGCATACGGCGTACATAGCAAAAGTGCTGTCATTTGACGGCGAGAAGGCAAATATACAACCGTTAGGAATGATAAAACAGTATGGCAAGCCTGCACAAAAACAATCGATGGTATCTGGTGTACCTGTTGTACAAAGTGCAAGGTATAAAATAACAACTGAAATGCGGGATTGCGGAGTGAGTACATCGGGGGGGATAAACTGCAGTTTAAGAACAGAAAAACGGGAACATATTGTTACAATTCCGCTTGCTGCTGGCGACTTGGTAGTTTGTGTGTGCGCGGAGCGCGACATTACAGAGGCGATTCGGGGGAATATTACACAACCACAGATAGGGCATCACAGTATGAGTGATAGCATTATAGTTGGTGTGCTGTGAGAGCGGGGTGAACGCGTGAAAAGTTTTAAGCTAAATTCTGACGGCGATTTAGAATTAAATGCGTTGGCTTATGACAACGATTTAATGGTGCAGAATTGCGAATGCGTATTAGGTACAAATAAAGGTGAATGGTTTGGCAATACGAGCGAAGGCATCCGCTTTCATAACATTTTAGGTAAAAATGTGGCAGAAGAAACAGTTAAAAACGAAGTTTTTCAAGGGCTATTGCAAGTGGATAGCTCTTTTATTTTGACTGAATTTAGCATGCAAACAGACAATGCAACAAGGAAAGCAACGGTTACATTTACTGCACGAAACGAAAGCGGAGAAACGGCGAAAGGAGTGAAGGAACTTGCTCAATGAAAACGGGTTTTATCGCCCTACATATGACGAAATTGTGGCCGCGAAAGAGCAGCGCGCAAAGGAACTGTTTGGAGATGATATTGACACAAGCGAAATTACGCCGTTGGGTAAATTTATCCGCATAGATGCCTATGATTTATCCAAAGCATACGAAGATTTAGAGATGACCTATTACGCGCGATTCCCAAATACCGCAAGCAGGCAGAGTTTGGACAGGCTTTGCGTATTTGCTGGCATTAGCAGAAACCCACCAACAAAAGCACAGCATGAAATTATTGTTTATGGCACAAAGGGCGCAAATTTTGGACAAGGGGAATTGATTGTTGCATCTAGTGACGACGTCACATTTTATAATATTGATCCGTTTACCATCCCGGAGGATATCGAAGGAGATGACGGCGAAATCATTCCCGGCGGCGCGATCAACGTGATTGTAGAAGCTGTACCGCTTGGCATAGCTGGCAACGTATCATCAATTGACCGGGTGGTGCAATCAACCGAAGGCATAGACAGGATTTCCTATGTGGGTATTGTAGAGCTTGGTACGGAAGAAAGCGACTATAGCTTGCGCAAGCGGTTTAATGAAGCAGTGCAAGGCGCGGGAAGTGCCAATATAAATGCTATTCGGGCGGCGTTGCTGCGTGTCGCCGGTGTAACAAGCGCGAGTATAATTGAAAACGCATCGGATACAACGGACGAGGATGGAAGACCACCGCATAGCTTTGAATGCTTTGTATATGGCGACAATTACAGCGATATGGACGTAGCAGAAATGATATTTGATAAAGCCCCGATTGGCATTAAGTCGTGTAGCACAAAGGATGAAGATGACCCAAACCGTGTGGAACTCGATGTGATAGACGATGGCGGCTATCCGCACACGATCACATTTTCCAGGACGTCAAATATTACGTTGTATATTAAAATTACATACCGCAAAAACGTCATGTTTGAAGCTGACGGGGAAACACAAATAAAGCAAAATTTGATGGAATATGTAAATGCGCTGGGGGTTGGTACGGATATTATCTTTTCTGCATTATACGGCTATATTTACGATGTGCCTGGCGTTGATGAGGTTGTTTCGCTTTCTATATCAACCGATGGTGCAATGTATGGTACATCAAATATTGAGGTTGATGCGTGGGAAGTGGCCAACTTGACAGGAGATAATATTGAGCTGGCGGTGGTAGAATGAGTGGGTTTATATATGAAAACTATGCAAAGAACTTGCCAGACCATTACAAAAAAACAGCTGACAGCAACAACTTTAAAATCCTAGAGGTTGAGCGGTATGCCATAGATACATTCAAACAGGATACCATCGACGTATATAATTCACTTGATTTGTCGCAAGCATATGGTGCAACCCTAGATATGTATGGGGAAATGGTTGGGCAACCGCGCGGCGTTGCAAATGATGAACAGTATATTTTGATGATACGTGCAAAAATCGCGCAAAACGTGTCCAGCGGCGATTATAAAAGCGTTGCAAATGCAATTTGTTTGACGTTTGACTGTGAACCGTCCGAGGTGTACATAACAGAAAAAGACGAACCATGCACAGTTGAGCTGGTTGTAATGCCGCTGAGCGTGATAAACAAAGCAGGGCTGTCTACTAGACAGACGGTAGAGCTTGTAAAGAAATTATTACCCGTTGGAATTTTCCTTGAAAGCTTTCTGTTTGAAGGGACTTTTGAATTTTCTGCAATTGAAACGGAGTATAACGAAAATGCGGGGTTTTGTAATGTAGAGGGCGGCGAAATCGGCGGTTATTTTGGGCTGCTTTACGGCGAAGATGAAGAACCGATACTGCCTATTTAAGGGGGATTGACGATGGCAGATTTTGAAAACAAGTTTCCAGAATGGAAAAATGAAGGAACCGAACCTAGTACAGATTTAAAGGAGAACGGATATTCGGGAGGATACAAGCCCCCGGCAAGTGTCTTCAACTGGTTCTGGTCAAAAGTGATGAAAGCAGTAACAGAAATACAAACCAGAATCATATCAAATGAAACCGCAATTGACAGCAAAGCAGATAAAGAGAATGGCTCGTTTGGGTTTAATGGAGGGGCTGATTCGGCCGCAAATGCCGGCGGCGCGATTGGAAATATGGCCTCTACTAACGACGGCGGTGCTGTTGGCGGCGAATCAACTTCCGGAGAAGGATTTGCCGGTGGGTATATGTCAACAACAGATTCTGGCGGTGCTGTAGGAAATGAAGCGTCCTCTTCAACGGGTGGCGCTGTTGGTTTTGGAGCGAGTGCAACAACAAGCGGTGGTGCTGTTGGTGATAGTGCAAGCGCAACAAGCGGCGGAGCTGTTGGTTATAATGCAAATGCAACACAGGGCGGTGCTGTTGGAAACAATGCAAAGACGGAAACCGGATTTGCAGGCGGGTTTAATGCAAAATCTACGCTAGGCGGCGCGATTGGACTAAATGCACAAACAACAAACGGAGGCGCGGTCGGACAAGCAGCGGTTGCAAATGCCGGCGGCGGTGCAATTGGAGCCAATGCAAGTGTAACTAGTGGCGGCGGAGCTGTTGGTCAGCAGGCAAGCGTAAGTAACGGAGGCGGCGCGGTCGGAAACCTTGCAACTGCCGAATCAGGCGGCGCGGTAGGTGATGGTGCGTCCAGCACGTTAGGTGGTTTTGCTGGCGGTTCTGGTGCAACCGCTATGAATGACGGGGGCGCTGTTGGCGGCGGAGCGTTTTGTAACTATGGCGGTTTTGCTGGCGGCCTTTTAGCTGATGTAGGCTCTACTGATGAAAACGTTCAATACGGAGGTGGTGCAATAGGCAAAGAAGCAGTTTCAGAATATGGCGGCGGTGCCGTTGGGCATCAGGCAAAAGCAGTCGGTGGCGGTGCAATTGGAGCCAATGCAAGTGTAACTAATGGCGGCGGCGCTGTTGGTGATAGTGCAAGCGCAACAAGCGGCGGTGCTGTAGGAAGAAGTGCAAATGCAGCGGGCGGCGGCGGCGCTGTTGGTGATAGTGCAAGCGCAACAAGCGGCGGAGCTGTTGGTTATAATGCAAATGCAGCGGGCGGCGGCGGTGCGGTCGGACAAGCAGCGGTTGCAAATAACGGAGGCGGTGCGGTAGGTTGTTCTACGGGCACAGATATGGGCGGTGCAGTTGGAAATGGTGCAGGGTCTGACGCCGGTGGTGCAGTCGGGCATAACGCAAATGCAGACGAAGGGGGCGCTGTTGGAGCTGATGCGAAGGCCATACATGGCGGTGCGATTGGGTATAACGCAATAACCAGCGATGGGTTTTCAGGCGGGAAAAACGCAAAAACGATAGATAATAATGGCTATGGAATTGATGCTATCCAACTAGGCACAGGTACAAATAACACAGTTAACACATTTCAAGTATACAGCTATCAGTTGCTAGACGCAAATGGAAAAATACCAATTGAACGCCTACCAGACGAAATAATTGAACTCCTAAACAGCTAAAACATTTAAAAGACTAGCACTTAAACAAATAGATTGTGGGTGTGATACATATGACATGGTACGATTTGGCGGTATTACTGGGTGCGCCGAGCTTATGCATTCTTCTTTGGACGTATCTTTTTAAACGGTTAAAAGACAATGCAAAAGAAAACGAAGCCACCAAAAAAGGGATACAGGCGCTTCTTCGCGCACAAATGATAAGCGAATTTAACAAGGCAAAAGAAAAAGGCTGGGCGCCCATCTACGCAAAAGACAACTTTGAAAACATGTGGGAGAATTATCACGCTTTGGGTGTAAACGGCGTAATGGACAGCTTAAAAGAACGGTATATGAAATTGCCAAACAGGGAGGAGGACAGGATTCGGCATGATAAACTGGAAAATTCGGTTTAAAAACCCGATGTTTTGGGTGCAGGTGATCGTTTCTATCTTCACGCCAATTTTAGCGTATTTGGGAATTACGGCAAAGGATTTAACCACGTGGTCTATGGTGTGGGACGCGGTTCAAACAGCGGTTTTAAACCCTTATGTGCTCATGCTTGTGGCGGTGAGTGTTTACAACACCATCCTTGACCCGACAACCACAGGCATTACAGACAGCGGGCAGGCGCTTCGGTATGACAAGCCGAACGCAGAGAAATAGCGGGAGGAAATGCTTGACAAATCGCGGGTACAGTGATACAATAAAGGCAAATAAAAGGGCACCGTTTTTTGACGGTTGGCCACGAATGGTTTTAGAAAGTAACCGTTTCCTAGCCCGGGACGGTTACTTTACTTTTAAAGTAAAAGCTATGAGAAACGCAATGGTAAGGATTATAACTTTCCATATGTATTTCACAAGCAATCACCCCCTTTCTTAAAAGGGAGTGCCAACCGTCCTCGATTCCCTCGTTATCTGCCTGGCACCAGTATAGCACCCATGCCCGAAATTTGTCAAGCGTCCCAAATGCGGGCGCTTTTTTAATACTCATATTTGGCGAAAGGAGATTACCGGAAAATGAAAATGCTTTTGATTGCCGGGCACGGGGGCGGTGACCCCGGCGCTTGTGCGAGCGGGTATAAAGAAGCTGACCTTACAAGGGAGCTTGCAAACATGC
>JAJXRJ010000033.1 GCA_021629085.1 Oscillospiraceae bacterium
ACAGTTAATACTGTGTATTGACTATCGGAAACCCTTGATTTTACTGCATTTGCGGGTAAGTCCTGTAAGAACACTCGCACCACGTCGGAACGAGTTGCGCTCGTTCCGATTTTTTATTTCACAAAAAATCAGTCGCTCAGGCCGCTGCTCTTCCCTATAAAAAAGGAGCTGTTCTTTCCGACAGGCTGAATATAAGATGCAAATAAAACAAATGCTGTGATATAGGATCAATTTAATGTACACGCAAGAAAAAGGGAGGAAACAATGACACTGATTTTAAGCGATAAACATTTGGATATCCCTCAAATAGGCCATACTTCCATAGAATGGATTGACTTGTCAAAACAGAAGATAGCAAACTGCACTGGCTGTTTTGGCTGCTGGACAAAGACGCCTGGAAAGTGTGTGATACGCGATGATGCAACCTGGATTTACCCTCGCATTGCACAAAGCGATCGGGTGTTGTATGTCAGCCGGGTCAAATACGGAAGTTATGATACAATTATGAAAACCATGCTGGAACGGGCCATTCCCATTCAGCAGGCGTTTATCCGGCTGCTGGATGGGGAAACGCACCATGTCCAGCGCAATGTGGTGCCCAAACAGGCGATTGTCATTGGATACGGCGACATATCCAGTGATGAACAAGCGATTTTTTGTCAGCTGGTTGCGCGCAATGCAAAAAATATGAATTTTGAAAGTTACCGGATTATATTTGTGGCAGAAAATGAATTGCAGAAGGCAGTTAGAAACGAGGTGTCGTCATGGGAAAAATTATGATTATAAACGGAAGCCCAAGAGCACCCAAATCAAATTCCAAACTGTATGCCAGTCAATTTTCAAAAGCCTGCCAGCTGGAAACAGAATATTTTCATATTACGAAAACAAATCATTTGGAGCTTTGCCGTGCGATGGACGGTTTTTCGGATGTCCTATTTGTTTTTCCGCTCTATGCAGACGGTATCCCTGCAACGCTTCTTTCCTTTCTGAAAACACTGGAACAAAATGCGCCCCAACACAAGCCGGTGATATCCGTTTTAATTAATTGCGGCTTTATTGAGCCAAGGCAAAATGATGTTGCAGTCGAAATGATGCGGTTATATTGCAGGCAAAATGAATACCCGTTTGGCTCTGTGTTGAAAATCGGGAGCGGAGAGGCAATCCTTACAACGCCGTTTGAGAGATGGGTCCGTTTAAAAATTGGGAAATTGGCCGCCTCCATAGCGGACAAAAACCATAAGTGCCTGCAAGTGACAATGCCGATTCCCAAAAGGATATTTATCCGGGCTTCTACAACTTATTGGGAAAACTATGGGAAGAAAAACGGCGTTACAAAAGCGCAAATGGCAACCATGCGGATAGAAGAATCGTAGCAAAATGATGCATACGTGTACAAGAGAGACAGCTCCTTTCACGGGGCGAACAGGGATTATCACACGGCATATTATGGTGAAATTGTCAGCGCATATCTCATTCTATAATTGAAAAATCCAATCCGTTTGGTGATTTTTCACTTGCGCGCTGTTTTTTTGTATGGTAAAATGAAACATCATAAAAAGAGGGGAAGGTGCATGGTATGCGGGGGAAACGCGCAATTTGCATATGGATGGTGCTCATGGTTTTGACACTGCCGGTTCCATCGCTTGGCAGCGCTAACATTAAAGACGGCGTGATGGAGGATACTGCCGCGTTTTTAATGCGCACGGTTCCATCTCCCCAGGTGGCATCCATTGGCGGCGAGTGGACAGTGATTGGGCTGGCACGGTCGGGTGTGGCCGTTCCTGATGCCTATTTTGATACATATTACAAAAATTTAGAAGCATTTACCCGGGAACAAAATGGGGTGCTGCATACGCGAAAGTATACAGAATATGCGCGTGTGACGCTGGCGCTTACTGCGATTGGGAAAAATCCCCGCGATGTTGCGGGCTATGATTTGCTTTTGCCGTTAGGGGATTTTGATGCAGTGGTCTGGCAGGGCGTAAACGGCGCGGCATCCGCACTTTTGGCGCTGGATGCCGGCGAATATGCAGTGCCGGCTTGTCCCGCGGGAAAGACACAGGCCACGCGGGAGCTGTATGTGCAAAATATCTTGTCGCATCAGCAGGCATGCGGCGGATTTGGACTGTCTGACCAGCAGCCGGATGTAGATGTCACCGGCATTGTGCTGCAGGCGCTTTCTAAATACCAGGATATACCTGCGGTGCAGGAAGCGACAAACCGTGCGCTGGACTGGCTGTCCTCTGTGCAGGACGATACGGGCGGCTATGAGAGCTTTGGCGCAAAAAACCTGGAGAGCAACGCCCAGGTGATCACCGCACTGTGTGAGCTTGGCGTTTCACTTGATGACAGCCGGTTTGTAAAAAACGGGCAGGGCTTGTTAGATGATTTGCTGCGCTATTATCAGCCGGGCAATGGATTTATGCACACAATGGACGGCGAAACAAACGTAATGGCGACTGAACAGGCATTTTATGCGCTTTCGGCAGTACTGCGTGTTCAGGCAAGAGAGCCGTCTTTGTACCGGATGCACGATGCAACGGAGGTAGTGCAGCCATCACCGGACGATTCCAAGATTCATCCGGATGTGGCAGTGCCAGCAGTATGCGCGCCTCAGAAGGCCTTTGATGACATTTCCGGGCACGCTAATGAGACTGCCATTCTTGCACTGGCGGCGCGGGAAATTATCAACGGAAAGACCGAAACGCAGTTTTTCTCGGACGATAGTATGACGCGTGCGGAATTTGCGGCAGTGCTGACCCGTTCGCTTGGGCTCTTGTCAAGTGCGCCGCCTGCTTTTTCAGACGTTTCTTCTGACAGTTGGTATGCCGGCGCAGTAGCGGCGGCAGCTGACTATGGATTGGTGAGTGGGACGGCGCCGGGGATTTTTTCCCCAGACGGCACGATCACACGGCAGGAAGCGGCTGTCATGTGCGCCCGTGCCGCTGCACTTTTGGGAATGGATGCGAATATAGAGGCAGAACAAGCCCGCAATATTTTGGCGCAGTTTATCGACTTTCCACAAATTGCGGACTGGGCAAAACCGCAGCTTGCGTTTTGCTATCAGCGGGGCATGCTCTCACAGGATGACCTTTCTGTACGCCCGCAGGATGCCGTTACGCGCGGCGAGGTAGCGCAGATGTTATATGGATTGCTGTTGGCAGCAGATTTGCTTTAAGGAGATAAGAGGATGAAACGGTTTTTAAAAAATCGGACAGTATGGATGGTTGCAGTCATTGTGGCTGTGTTCGTTTTGGCAGTCTGCTTTGGCGGGACAAACAACAGCTATGCGCCCGCGCTGCAAGCTGTGCCTGATAGGCCATCAGAAACGCCGCCCGCAAAGACTGCGGCGCCGTCTTTGCCGGAAGCGGCCACTGCACCAGCCGAGGAGGCTGTGCCAGATGCGCCGGCAGCAGGCGTGCCAGAGGACAATGCGGAAACGAAATCAGATGAAAAAACGACGGAGGAATCTGCTGGCACAGCACTAGACGCACCATCAAAGCAGCCGCAGGAAAATGCAGTGCCAGACGTACAGCCGCCCGCGCTGCCGGAATCCGATCCCGCGTCGAAAAACCAGCAGGCACAGGAGATATCCAATGCGCCTGCTGTAGAAAATACCATCACCCTGTCGATCCGCTGTGACGTGCTATTAAACAAATTGGACGCCTTAGCACCCGGCAAGGCGGAGCTGGTGCCCGAAGACGGGGTACTGCTTGGAGAAATCAAGGCGGAATTTTTTGAAGGCGACTCGGTGTTTAACGTGCTGCAGCGGGAGTTGAAAAAGCAAAAAATCCATCTGGAGTTTTCCACTACACCGCTTTACAATTCTTCTTATATTGAGGGCATTGGCAACCTCTACGAGTTTGACTGCGGGCCGCTTTCAGGGTGGATGTACAAAGTGAACGGCACATTCCCAAGCTACGGCAGCAGCCGCTATACGCTTTCGCCCGGTGACGTGGTGGAATGGGTTTACACCTGTGATTTGGGCCGCGACATTGGAAGCAGCCTGGGCGCCATGCAGCGATAGCTAAAACAAAAATATAGCAATAAAATAAAACAAAAACAGAAAGAAAACAAAGAATTTAAAGAATTTTCCATTAAAACAGGAGAATTTTATGTTTAAATGGTTCGGTTGACTTTCCCTATGGATGCGATATAATAAAGTTGAAATACGATTTTGTATAAAAAGGGAGGATTTAAATGAAAACAAGCAGGAAAATGGCACTGCTATTAAGTGTTGTGATGGTATTGACTGCCGCGTTTGCCGCGGGGGTACCGGCATTTGCCGAAGAAGAAATCCATATTTTGATTGACGGGGAGGAAAAGAGCTTTGACCAGATGCCAGTGATGGTAAACGACCGGGTATTGGTGCCCATGCGAGGGATATTCGAAGCGCTGGGCGCGGAAGTTTCGTGGGACGACGCCACGCAGACTGCCTCAGGCGTCAAAGACGGAAAAACCGTGTCGCTTGCCATTGGAAGCACAAATGCCACGGTAAACGGCGCGGCGGTGACGCTGGACGTGCCGGCGCAGCTTGTAAATGACCGGACCATGGTGCCGGTGCGCTTTATTTCAGAAAGCTTAGGCACACAGGTGGAATGGGATGATGCAAATCAGACTGTGATTGTAAACGGCGCTGTGGCGTTTGAAGTGAAGCAGAGCTTTGACAGCCTGACAGCTGTGGCGGAAAACGTAGATTTTGCCATGGGCGCGGAATATCAGGCGCAAAATGTGACGCTCTCCTCTGAGCAAGACCACACTACGGGCACAGGCAAAAGCTTAAAGCTTGCAAATCGGAGTGTGAATGCACACCGCTTAAAGCTTATGAATATGTTTTCCCCCACGCTTACAAACCAGGCGTATACGGCGCGCATGTGGGTATATGTGCCGGATACTACGACCAAGCTGATGATTGGCGCATATGGCGCAAAAGACACAGAACACGCAATTTTACCCCTTGCCAGCAAAGATTTTGACGTGCCTGCTAACACCTGGACAGAGCTTATCTTGACCTTTACTAACACCAATGAAACAGTGACCATGTTTGGCATTGAGCAGCCGGTTGGTGCGCCGCTTGCACAAACCATCTATTTAGATGATGTGTGGGTGCAAGTGGATAACAGCGGCCAAACCGGCGTGCAAACGCCTCCTGAAACTGAAGCAACCGGCAACTACTATGCGCAGCACGGCCGGCGCGATGTGCCGACGGAGTTTGAAACAAGCAGCGAATTAGACGACCTGATTTATTATGAAACTTCCAAAGCTGAGCTGCCGGAAAATCTGCCTGCAGGGACGACGCTCATTTCGGAAGAGGATTTTTTAAAAAGCAGTGTGATGGGGCCGGAATATGGCACGGTAGAGCAGGTCAAGGTGGAGGGTATGCCGTTTGATGAAGCCCTTCGCGTCACAGTCAACCAGCTTCCCCAGGTGCCCTATGCGTTTCAGATGAAAAACTATTTAAAAACATTCCCGGCCGACGGCGACGTTGTGCTGATTACCATTTACATGCGCACCATTTCGGGTGGGCTGAAGGAAACCGAATCCGGGCAAATCCAGTGCATTGTGGAAAAGAACGGCGATGGCAACACCAAGGTTGTGCAGGGCGATGTGATTGCCGGCAAAGACTGGCAGGTTGCCTATTTCCCCTTTATTGCAAAGGGCGGTGAATTTCAAGATAACATCTGGGCGCCGGTGCGGCTGGGCTATTATGAACAGACGGTGGAAATCGGTGGCTATACCATGGTAAACTATGGGAAATCGGTGGACATCGACGATCTGCCCACCTCGCTGGGGTATGCCTATGAAGGCCCCAACGCATGGCGCGACGAAGCGCTCAAACGGATAGAGCGGATTCGCAAAGGCGATATGAAGATCATTGTGAAGGATTCTGCCGGCAACCCGGTTCCCGGTGCGGACGTGAAGGTTGACATGATTGAGACGGAATTTAACTGGGGTACAGCAATCGGCACCGGCGTGCTGGGCGGCAGTGCCACCAATGACAAATATATGGCAAACATTGCGAAGTATTTTAATTCCGCCGTGTATGAAACCGAGCACAAATGGGCGCGGTATGAGCAGGATCCGCAGCTTGCTATGGATATGTATGACGCGCTGGTAGCACACGGTGTGAAAAATATCCGCGGGCACTGCCTGATGGCAGACAACTCTTATGGCAAAGGTATGGAGCCGGGCACCACCACGCTGCCCGATGACGTCATTGCGCTTGCCGGTGACAAGCAGGCGCTTTCTAAGCGGATTCAGGAGCATTTTTACGACGAGGTGGGCGCATTTAAAGGAAAGCTCACCGATTGGGACGTCATCAACGAGCAGGCGAGCATTTTTGGAACAGGCCAGGGCCGCTACACTTCTATCCTTGGGGAAGACGCCGTGCTCGACTGGTTCAAATGGGCGCGGGAGGCCGATCCGGACGTGGATTTATATGTCAATGAAACCAACATCGTGGGCGTGGATGATTTGCAGCTTAACAACTACTGCAAATTCATCGAATACTTGATTGATAACAATGTGGATTTTGACGGTATCGGCGTGGAAGGGCACTTTGGCACTGTGTGCAACCCGGAACGCTTTTATCAGCAGATAGACCGGCTAGCGCAGTATGGCAAACACATCAAAATCACGGAGTTTGACACCAACTTTGGCGGTGAACGCGCAGCGGGCTTTACGCGCGACATTATGATTGCAGCATTTAGCCACGAGAGCGTCAACGGCTTTTTGATGTGGGGATTCTGGGATGGCGCACACTGGTTAAAAAGCGCCCCGCTGTTTTATCAAGACTGGACCATGAAAGAATCGGGCAAGCAATATGTGGACTTAGTTTACAACAAGTGGTGGACGCGCGAGGCCGGGACTTCCGATGCAGATGGCACATACAGCCTGCGCGGGTTTTACGGCGACTATGAAATTTGTGCATCCAAGGATGGCAAAACCAAAACCGTGATTGCAACCGTTACAAAGGGCGCGGACAACACCATTGAAATTGTGCTTGAATAAGAATAAAAACCCACCCCTGTTCCAAATGTGGAGCAGGGGTGGGTTTTTTATCTAGGCTGTACATGCATTGCGCGTTCCCATGAAAGATTATAGCGCTGCCAGCAGGGAGGAATCCTCTTTTTTTAAAGCGTTTGACAGACGTGAAAAAAAATGGTAAACTAAACTAAATCGTTGCATGCGCAACGATTTGAAAAGGGGGGCGGTTTGTGGAATCTCTGATGAAATATATTGGCCGGATTTCCAGATGCGGCGTGATGTACAGAAGCGACAAGCTGGATGCCGAGGGGCTTGGCGGGCATCAGCATATTTACATTTTAAAAATTTGCCAAAATCCTGGCATTACACAAGAACAGCTTTCAAAGCTCATTTATATTAACAAAAGCAATGTTGCCCGGCAGCTTGCAATCCTTTCAGAGCACGGCTTTGTTACGCGCCGCGCCGACCCGGGCGACAGGCGGGTGCAGCTGGTATACCCGACAGAGAAAGCCATGGCGCTCTATCCAAAAGTGCGCGCGCTGTTTTTGGAGTGGAACCGGCTTTTGACACAGGATTTATCTGAAGAAGAATATCTGCTGCTCACAAGTTATTTAGAACGGCTTTTAAGCCGTGCCGACAGCATTATCCAGGAGACGGAAATGAGGAGGAAACACAAGTGAAGTATGTGCTGCGCTATATACGCCCCTATCTTGGGAGGATGGGCGTTGGCCTTTCCATCAAAAGCATTGGCACGCTCATGGAATTGTTCATTCCCTATATTCTCGCATTTATGATTGACGAAGTTGTGCCCTTAAGGCGGGTGGACGCCATTTTGTTCTGGGGCGGTGTGATGCTTCTTTGTTCTTTTATTGCAGTGGCGGGAAACATTATTGCCAATCGTATGGCGGCTAAAGTTTCGCGCGATACCACTGAGGCGCTCCGGCACGATTTGTTTGAAAAAATTATCCATCTTTCCTGCGGGCAAATCGATGCGTTCACCATTCCGTCGTTGGAATCCAGGCTCACGTCCGACACCTATCACGTTCACCATATGCTGGGCATGATGCAGCGCATGGGCGTGCGTGCGCCCATCTTGCTTGTCGGCGGAATTTTTGTCACTATGACCATGGAGCCGGTGCTCACATTGGTGCTGCTTTGCGTGCTGCCCTTTATCAGCCTGGTGATGTGGCAGGTGTCCCGGCGGGGGATTGCGCTGTTTACCCAGCTGCAGCAGGCGGTGGATGCCATGGTGCGCGTTGTGCGGGAAAATATGCGCGGCGTGCGGGTGATTAAGGCGCTTTCCAAATCAGAGTATGAGAAACAACGGTTTGAAGCCTCCAATCAAACGGTGGTGGCCCGTGAAAAAAAGGCGAACCTCACCATGGCAATCACCAATCCGGTGATGAACCTGCTGTTAAACGGCGGGCTTACACTGGTTGTTATCGTGGGTGCGTTCCGCGTGAACGCGGGGCTTAGCCAATCGGGCAAAATTATTGCCTTTTTAAGCTATTTTACCATCATTTTAAATGCCATGATGGCGGTTACCCGGATGTTTGTCATGTATTCAAAGGGCGGGGCATCCGCAGCGCGCATCAGCCGGATTTTGGATGCGCCCCAGGATTTAAAGGTACAGCCATATGCCAGGCAGGAGAGCGAATACCATGTGCAGTTTCAAAATGTCTCCTTTTCCTATTTGAAAAAACAGGACAATATCAAAGATATCAGCTTTGCACTCAAACGCGGTGAAACGCTTGGCATTATCGGCCCCACAGGCTGTGGGAAAAGTACGATTATGAACCTTTTGATGCGCCTTTATGACGCGGACAGCGGTAAAATTTTCATAGACGGGCAGCGCGTGGAGTCCATTTTGCCTGAGACGCTGCACACCCTGTTTGGCATGGTGTTTCAAGATGACGTCTTATTTGCAGACACCATATTAGAAAATATCCGTTTTGGACGCAATTTGAGCGAAGAACAAGTGCTGGCAGCGGTGGAATATGCGCAGGCCAGGGAGTTTATTGATGCGCTCCCGGATGGGATACATCACCGCCTAACCGCCAAGGGGACTAATTTGAGCGGCGGGCAGAAGCAGCGGGTGCTCATTGCCCGCGCGCTTGCGGGAGACCCGGAAATCCTCATTTTAGACGATTCCTCCAGCGCGCTGGACTACCGGACAGATGCGCTTTTGCGCGGGGCCGTGGGCGAGCACTATAAAAACACCACCACCATCATCATTGCACAGCGGGTGAGCTCCATTTTACATGCCGACCATATTTTGGTATTAGAGGATGGCCGCGCGCTGGGCTATGGCACGCATGAGGAGCTTTTGGATAAATGCAAGCTGTATCGCGACATCAGCCGTACACAAATGGGAGGTGAGCGCATTGCCTGATATGATAAAACCGAAAAAAATGGCCCGCAAAAAAGTGATTCTCAGGCTTTGGGGTTATCTTTGCAGGCACAAATGGATGATTGCAGGCGCGCTCACACTTACAATTGTGAGCAATCTGCTGGCATTGGCCGGCCCGCTGCTCTCTGGCCTTGCGATTGACGCAATTGGTACACAGGCAGGGGAGGCCGACTTTCCGCGCGTGTTTTTTTTCTGTGGCTGGATGCTGGTGTTTTACCTGCTTTCGTCGGTGCTAACCTATCTGCTTTCCATACTCATGGTAAATTTGAGTCAAAAAGTGGTATTTAAAATGCGCAAGGACACGTTTGACAAGCTTGCGAGCTTGCCGGTTTCCTTTTTTGACGTGCACCAAACAGGTGATATTGTAAGCCGTATTTCCTATGATATTGACACCGTAAACGGCTCGCTCACCAACGACCTTTTGCAGATTATCACAAGCGTTATCACTGTGGCGGGCGCGTTTCTGATGATGATTGCCATTTCGCCGATATTGGTGCTGGTGTTTGTCGTAACCATCCCGGTTTCCATTGTGGTTACCAAATACATGGCCGGCAAGGTGCGGCCGCTGTTCCGCAAGCGATCGGGCAAGCTGGGAGAGCTCAACGGCCTTGCAGAGGAACTGATATCGGGACAGAAAATTATCAAATGTTACCGGCAGGAAGACACGATGGTCGGACGGTTTGACGCCAAAAATACCGAAGCGGTGGACGCTTATTACAATGCCGATTATTACGGCGCTATGGTTGGGCCAACCGTCAACTTTATCAACAATCTGTCGCTTTCACTCATCAGCGTATTTGGCGCACTGCTGTATCTGTTTGGAGAAGTCACGCTGGGATCCCTTTCGCTGGGGGCGCTTTCCCTGGGCGGCTTGTCCTCTTTTGTGCTCTATTCCCGCAAATTTTCCGGTCCCATCAATGAAGCCGCCAATATTGTCAGTGAACTGCAGTCGGCCTGTGCGGCGGCGGAGCGGGTGTTCCGTTTGATTGACGAAGAGCCGGAGGCAAAAGATGCCGAAAATGCGTTGGAGCTTCAAAGTGTGGCGGGCAATGTCGAGCTTTCCCATGTGACGTTTGGCTATGTGCCGCAAAAGACAGTCATTCGGGATTTAAATTTAAAAGTGAACCGCGGAAGCCTAATTGCAGTGGTAGGGCCGACCGGTGCGGGGAAAACGACCATTATCAACCTTTTAATGCGGTTTTACGACCCAAATTCCGGCACCATTTCGGTGGACGGCCATCCCATCCTGCAAGTGACGCGCAAAAGTTTGCGGCTGGCCTATGCCATGGTTTTGCAGGACACATGGCTTTTTAGCGGCACAGTTTATGAAAACATTGCCTATGGCAAAGAGGGCGCCACCAGGGAAGACGTCGTACGCGTGGCCAAAGCGGCAAAAATTCACAACTATATCCTTTCGCTGCCCGATGGCTATGACACCATGCTAAATGAAGATGGTATGAACATCTCCCAGGGGCAGAAGCAGCTTTTGACCATTGCGCGCGCGATGCTTTTGGATGCAAATATGCTGATTTTGGATGAGGCGACTTCCAATGTGGACACCCGCACGGAAATCCAAATCCAGGAGGCGATGTATCGTCTGATGGAACATAAAACGTGTTTTGTCATTGCACACCGTCTTTCCACCATTCAAAATGCCGACACCATTTTAGTGGTGCGTGACGGTGAGATTGTGGAGCAGGGCACGCATGCGGATTTGATGGCGCGGCGCGGCGTATATGCCGGGCTATATCAATCACAGTTCCAATAGGATTTCGATCCTCTCATTTTCTCTTTTGTATACGGCAAGTAAAGCGTATGGTATGTACAAGTTGATTGGCTGTCCAGGTATCCTGGACGGCTTTTTTTGTATAAACCGGCGAAATTCTCCAATACTAAAAGAGAATCTTACAAAAAGAAGTGGTGGCCCGCCAATGGAGCCAACGAATTTCTTACGCGGAAAATCCGCTGTTATACGAAAGAGAGGAGCTATCAATGAACGTATATGATTTTACAGTAAAAGCAATGGACGGCACCGACATTTCCCTTAGCGAATTTCGCGGCAAGGTGCTGCTCATCGTAAATACCGCTAGTCAATGCGGGTTTACGCACCAGCTGGAGGATTTGGAAAACTTATATCAAAAATACCGGCAGGAAGGATTTATGGTTGTGGCATTTCCCTGTAACCAGTTTGGCAATCAGGAGCCGGGCACCAATGAGGAAATCCGCACATTTTGCACTACGAAATATCATGTCACATTTCCCGTGTTTGCAAAAATTGAGGTAAATGGCGAAAATGCTGACCCGCTCTATCAGGCACTTACAAAGGCGCATCCGTTTGGTGGGTTTGATTTGGAACATCCGCTTGGGCCTAAGCTTGACCAGATGCTGTCGGAGCAGGATGCAGAGTATGCCCTCAAACGCGATATCAAATGGAATTTTACCAAGTTTTTGATTGACCGCGAGGGAACCTGTGTGAAGCGGTTTGAGCCTACAACAGACATTGAAACCATTGAGGAAGCAATCAAAACACTTGTTTAAAATCAATCAAATCATATCGATAAAAATATACCGATATATGAATTTTATATTTTACAAAATTGGAAAATATTGTTAAAATAATAACAAATAAAAACAACGTTTGATATTGCAAAAATTATAAATAGGAGGAATGAAACATGGCAAGGTTTACATTACCCAGAGATTTGTATTATGGCAAGGGTTCTTTGGAGGAGCTCAAAAACTTGAAGGGCAAAAAGGCCATTTTGGTTTTGGGCGGCGGCTCCATGAAAAAGTTTGGATTTGTGGACAAGGCACTTGGTTATTTGAAAGAAGCAGGCATTGAGACCATCCTGTTTGAAAACGTAGAACCCGACCCTTCTGTAGAAACGGTCATGCGCGGCGCACAGGCAATGCGCGAATTTGAGCCGGACTGGATTATCTCCATGGGCGGCGGTTCCCCCATTGATGCGGCAAAAGCAATGTGGGCGTTCTACGAATATCCCGAAACCACCTTTGAAGATCTTATTACGCCATTTAACTTCCCCGAGCTTCGCACAAAGGCAAAATTTTTGGCAATCCCCTCCACGTCGGGCACTGCCACGGAGGTCACTGCATTTTCAGTTATCACCGACTATGAGAAGGGCATTAAATACCCGCTGGCAGACTTTAACATCACGCCGGACGTTGCCATTGTAGATCCGGAGCTTGCAGAAACTATGCCGCAAAAGCTCACTGCATACACTGGCATGGACGCTTTGACCCATGCAATTGAAGCATATGTATCCACGCTGCATTCGGCATTTACCGATCCGCTTGCGCTGGCAGCCATCAACACAGTGTTTGATTATCTGCCCGCTTCTTATAACGGGGACATGCATGCAAGAGAGGAAATGCACTATGGACAGTGCTTAGCCGGTATGGCATTTTCCAACGCGCTTTTGGGCATTGTGCACTCCATGGCGCACAAAACCGGTGCTGCCTTTGACGGCGGGCATATAGCGCACGGCTGTGCAAATGCGATGTATCTGCCGTATGTCATCAAATATAACGCGAAGGAGAAAGACGCTGCAAAACGGTATGCAGAAATTGCAAAAAATGCAGGCCTTGCAGGCAACACCGAAGCAGAGCTCATTGACGCGTTGTGCGAGAAAATCAATGATTTCAACAAGCAGTTTAACATTCCCAAGACCTTAAAAGAATTTGGGATTCCGGAAGCGGAATTCAAAGCAAAAGTTGCAAAAATTTCTGAGCTGGCAGTGGGTGATGCCTGCACGGGCTCCAATCCGCGCAGCATTGACCCTGCCAACATGGAGAAATTGTTTAACTGCATCTACTATGGAGAAGACGTCAATTTCTAAAGCTGAAACCACTCTTAAAGTATCCTGAATGCATATTGGTTTCTAAAAACCGCATCTTTTAAAAAAAGGTGCGGTTTTTGAATTTTATTCTGCATAATTCGATATAATTTTCAAAATGGAGCCGCTATAATAAGCAGTAAGGACAAAAGGGAGTGGATGGTATGGAAAATAAAAATATGGATACACAAGGGTTGCACGAATTGTATAAAGAGCTGAGCGAACTAGTCGGCAGGGAAAATATGCTCAAATTATTTTCCCATTACAAAGGACAGCAGCTCACCTTTCCGTCCAGATTGTTTGACAAGCGGTTTGTAAAAGAAAAGGTAAACCGGGAGTATGATGGAAAAAACGTCCGCGCACTTGCCAGACGGTTTGACTATTCAGAACGGTGGATCCGCCAAATGGTAAAAGAAAATAAGAAATATAAAAAGAACAGTCGTGCCGAAGAGTAAAAGTGAAAAACCAGAAGGGAATGCCCTTCTGGTTTTTGTTACTGAAGTACAATGGTTTCCTCTTTGCAAACCGGTTTTAATGTTTGAAAACTTTCCCATACAAAAATCTTGATTGCTTCCGTATCGCCCGACAGGACTGCTGTGCCATCGGTTGCCATCTGATATTCTGCGGGCTTCCCGTCCTGCATCCCTACCAGCAATATCCGGGGCTCTTCATTTGCATGAAATACTGTAACATGAACAGATACCTGATTGCCCGCCGTGGTAACGGTTGTCTCGGTATATGGGTTATTTAGCCCATCTATCTTTTTTATTTCATTGCCCCATTGATCTATTATGTAAAACACTCCATCTTTATCTGAAAAAGCTACCATGCCCTTATATCCGATCATTTCAAATTCTGTGACATCCTGTGCACAAGGCACTGCTGAATACGTTGTTACACCATCCTCGTGATAAGGCCGAACCAATCCTAACTCACCTGACTGTTTCAACGCCCAATAAGAAAGATCGTATCCGCTATTACAAAATTTTATGACATCATCCAATCCTTCTGTCGGAACTGGTTTGTATCCACCTTGATCATCCTCGAACCCTTGTATCACGATTTGCTGATTTTGATTTAAGATAGCCGAAATAGAATTTGGATCACGAGAATAATATCCGGCCAACGAGTCTAAATTTACAGCTTTTTGCCCAAGGTCATGTACCGTATGATAGTTAAGGGCATACAGATTGCCGGAAGTATCCAAAAAGGAATCATACACAATTTCCTTTACGGAATCTGCAAGTTTTTGCATTGGGTACTCTGTTTTTTTTCGATCATAGATGTCCCCCGTTTCACGATACCCCTCCCCAAACAGTGCGCCGTCAACGGTTAAATAATAGATCATTTCCCCGTGCTCATACCTGTTAAGACTAACCGAGTACACCACCCGTGAAACATCAGCCACATTGCTGTTTAAGTAAATCGGTTTTACAGTATACACAAATCCGTCATCTGTCCATGCTTCGCGCACGTCCAATTCATATACCGTATCATCATTCGTAAATACAAATTTACCTATTGGTATACTGTCGCCTTGTCCAAGCCGTGAGATTTTCATTCGGTCTACATTCTGCATCAGCATTTTCGGCACTCTATCCTCATGCCACCAATACCATAAAGTGTCATCCTGCGAAACAGCATAGAATACACATTTTTGAAAAAAATTATCATCTGTATAGACTTCGCGCACATTGCCCATCACATATGTCAGTGTATCGTCCACGCTATCATAATGAAACACCTCGTCTGTTTCTGTCAAGATCGCACATCCAAACCGCCCTACCGCGGCATCTTTTACATTGTCTGCAATGCGTTTTGCACGGGCATATTCTGTGTCGCACCAAAAAAGCGTTCCATTGCGCAAAATCAAAAAGTGATCATCGCCCATTGGAGATGCGATAATTCTAGGCTTTGTCTGCACATCCGCAGAAACGGTTCCGCAGCACGACACCCATAACACTGCACATAAGAATCCAACAAACCATTTCTTCATTTTTATCCCCTCGCTTTTCAATTTGCTTGTTCTCTTGCCAACAAAACCCTATACGCGCCTCCTTTCAAAATTTCAAAAATAAAAAGTGCGCCAGCCGAAGCTGGCGCACAAAAAACGCATAGCTCTGCTGACGCGACTCAGTTTTGACATTCTATAAACAGTATGCAAAAATAGAGCATGCATTTTTATTGAGTGAAAATGCCTACTGCTCATAGAATTTTATATGAAACTGAGTCGCGACACATATTATACCATACGTTGCTCACACTTGCAATATATTTCATAAAATAAGTATCCCCCCGCCTGGGGGGTATTTATTTTTTTGGAAGCATATCTATATATTCTTGTAAAATGTCAATGGAAGCTCCAAATTTCCGTTTTTCGCTGTCTGTCATTTTAATCTCCACAATCTCTTTTACGCCCGTCTTATTGATGATGGCTGGCACGCCCGCAAATGCGCGGCGTACGCCGTATTCCCCGTCTAAAAGGGTGGATACAGGTATGATTTTATTTTCATCGTGCATGATGGCTTTCATAATACCGACCGTGGTGGATGCGATACCATAGTTGGTGGAGCCTTTACTCTTAAAAATTTCCCAGCCCATGGTTACCACCTTGTTCAAAATCATGTCGAGATTGGTGCCGGCAAGCTTTTTTGTGTTATCGGCCACAATGTCTTCAAACGATTTTCCGCCAATGCGGACCGCGCTCCATGGAATCATCTGTGAGTCGCCGTGCTCTCCCAGTGTAAACGCATTGATGCTGCGCGGGTCCACATCAATTAATTCGGACAGGACATCTTTTAACCTGGCGGAGTCCAGTGCAGTCCCCGTGCCAATGATGCGGCTTTTGGGAAGGCCGGAGAGCTGATAGATATAATAGGACATGATGTCCACCGGGTTTGTAATGACAATGAAAATACCGGAAAATCCACTGTCCATCACCTTGGGAATGACATCCTCCACCACTTTTTTAGAACCTTCAAACATATCCAGCCGGTTTTGCCCCTCCACATAGGGGGCCGCGGCTGTCATCACCACGATGTCCGCGTCCTTTAAATCACAATAGTCCTTTGCAAACACCCGCATGTTGCGGTTCATAAACTCAATACAATTTTCTAAGTCCAAGGCCTCTGCATAGGCCTTTTTGGGGTTTTTGTCCAAAATATATACGTCGTCGCAAATGCCCTGGTTGATGATGCCGTATCCAACTGCAGAGCCCACCGAACCCGCGCCGATGATTGCGACAGTATTGCGTGAAATTGCCACAGAAATTCCCTCCATTTTTTCTTTCTTTACTGCTTATCCTTTCCCATTTCGATCAAGGTATGACTGGAATAATTTTATTTGCAAAATGAAATAATTTATCCTCAAATGCACATAATACGTGTTAGATAAAAATTTTTACAAGAATGGAGAATGGATATGACCAATTTCAAACGCTTGTGCGCTGTTTTGCTGGCGGCAGCCTATATGCTCACAGCGACTGCGTGCGGTGATAATGACACCGCGTCCACAGATGACAGCGTCTATTTTTTAAATTTTAAACCCGAAATTGCAGATATTTACAATGAGATTGCAAAGGAATACAAAGCAGAAACCGGAATTGATGTCAAAGTGGTGACGGCGGCATCTGGTACCTATGAGCAAACCCTCAAGTCAGAGGTTGCAAAATCAAATGCACCTACCATCTTTCAGGTGAATGGCCCGGTGGGATTTAAAACCTGGAAAAATTACTGTGCAGACCTTACCGACACCACGCTTTACAAAAGCCTCACCGATAAAGACCTCGCCATTACCGACGACGGCAAGGCCTATGCAGTGCCTTATGCAGTGGAGGGCTACGGTATCATCTATAATGATGCCATTATGAAAAAATATTTTGCGCTTCCTGACAAAAAAGTGACCATCAATTCTGCGGAAGAAATTAACAGCTTCCAGCAGCTCAAAGAGGTTGTAGAGGACATGCAGGCAAAAAAAGAGGTGCTCGGCATTGACGGCGTATTTGCATCCACCTCTTTGGGCGCGGGCGATCAGTGGCGCTGGCAGACGCATTTGGCCAACATCCCATTTTACCATGAATTAAAAGAAAGCAGCCTCTTTGAAAAATTTGAAAATACCATTTCTGCTGGCCTTGAGAGCAAGGAAGTGGAGTTTAAATACGCTGAAAAATATAAGAATATTTTTGATTTATATGTGGAAAATTCGGTGACGGACAAAAAGCTTCTGGGCAGCAAAACAACGGCCGACTCCATGGCAGAATTTGCACTGGGCCGCTGTGCCATGGTGCAAAACGGCGACTGGGCCTGGTCACAGATTTCGGAAGTGAGCGGCAACACCGTAAAAGAGGACGACATCAAATTTTTGCCCATTTATATGGGATTTGAAGGGGAGGAGAACCAGGGGATCTGCATTGGCACTGAGAACTATTTTGCAGTCAACTCCAAGGTTTCTGACGCCAAACAAAAATCTGCCATTGACTTTTTAGAGTGGCTGTTTACCAGTGAGAAGGGAAAGACCTTTGTGGTGGAAAAGCTGGGCTTTAATGCGCCGTTTTACACCTTTGACGAAAACCAAAAGCCAAAAAGCCCCTTGAGCAAAGAAGTAGTGCGGTGGCTGGAATCGGGCAAGGACAACATTGAGTGGACGTTCCAAGCCTTCCCCAATGAGGACTTTAAAAATGACTTTGGCGATGCATTGCTGCAATATGTGCAGGGCAATATGGAGTGGGAAAACCTGGTTACCACCGTCAAAGAATCCTGGAAAACGCAGTTTAATAAATAAGGCGTATCAGCTTTGGGTGTCCGCCCTCTAAGATGGCTTTGAGGGCGGCACGCTCACAGGAAATACGCAAAGGAGAGCAATTTATGGAAAAGTCTACCAAAAAATACTTTGCGGTTTTTGTGCTTCCCACGCTGGTCGCGTTTTTAATCGCGTTTTTAATCCCATTTCTCATGGGGCTTTATCTTTCGTTCACAGAGTTTACCACCGTGATTGACGCGAAATTTACCGGAGTTTCCAACTATGTGAAAGCGTTTGCCAACCGCGATTTTATCAACGCACTCATTTTTACGGTGAGCTTTACCATTGTTTCAATTATTACCATCAACGTGCTGGCGTTTGCATTGGCCTTGGTGCTCACCCGAAAAATCCGGGGTCGGAATTTGTTCCGCACGGTGTTTTTTATGCCCAATTTAATTGGCGGTATTGTGCTGGGCTATATTTGGCAGCTTATTATAAATGGCCTGCTGATGCAGTTTGGCGTCACCATCACTTTTAAAGCCACCTATGGTTTTTGGGGGCTGGTGGTGCTGTTAAACTGGCAGATGATTGGATACATGATGGTGATTTACATTGCCGGCATCCAAAATATTCCGCGCGATTTATTTGAAGCCGCCACCATTGACGGCGCGGGGCCCATGCAGACCTTAAAAAATGTCATATTGCCGCTGGTTGCACCGGCAGTTACCATCTGTCTGTTTTTAACCCTTTCCAATTCATTTAAAATGTTTGACCAAAACCTTGCGCTAACTGCGGGCGCACCGGGCAAGCAGACACAGATGCTGGCGCTAGATATTTACAACACATTTTACGGCACAGCGGGGTATGAGGGCGTCGGACAGGCAAAGGCAGTCATTTTTTCTGTCATCTTAGCGGCCATTGGCATCGTCCAGATTTATTTTACCAGAAAGCGAGAGATTGAACAGTGAATGAAAAAACCGCAAAATCCAATCGGCTCCTATTCGTGATTCTGCTTCTTTTAACGGCGGCATTTGTCGCGCCGGTGTTCATTGTGCTCATGAACTCCTTTAAAGGCCAGTTTTACATCAACGACCAGCCGTTTCTGCTGCCGGATGGACAGACCTTTTCCGGGCTTGACAACTATGTGCGCGGCGTGGAAAAAACAGGGTTTGTCAGCGCGTTTGGCTACTCGCTGTTTATCACGGTGTTTTCAGTGGCTGCCATTGTGCTGTTCACTTCCATGACAGCCTGGTACATCACACGGGTAAAGAGCAAGTTTTCATCTGCACTTTATTTTATGTTTGTGTTTTCCATGATTATCCCGTTTCAGATGGTGATGTTTACCATGACAAAAGTGGCAAACCTTTTACATCTCGACAATCCGGTGGGGATTATTCTCATCTATTTGGGGTTTGGCGCGGGGCTTTCGGTGTTCATGTTCAGCGGGTTTGTAAAGTCGGTGCCGCTTGAAATAGAAGAGGCGGCGATGATTGACGGCTGTACGCCGCTTGTCACCTTTTTCCGCATTATCTTTCCCATCCTAAAGCCCATTTCCATCACCGTGGCAATTTTAAATTCCATGTGGATTTGGAACGACTACCTGCTGCCGTATTTGGTCATTGGGTCGGATTACAAAACCATCCCCATTGCCATCCAATACCTTCGGGGCGGATACGGCTCCATCGACATGGGCGCTATGATGGCGCTTTTGGTGCTCGCCATCATTCCTATTGTAATTTTCTATCTGTTTGCACAAAAGTATATCATTGAAGGCGTTGTGGCAGGAGCGGTGAAGGGATGACAAATTTTACACACCAAAAACGGCAAAGCGGAATTTTGCTGCCAGTTACCAGCTTGCCGTCCCAATATGGTATCGGCACATTTTCCAAAGAGGCCTATGCCTTTGTGGACTGGCTGGTCAGCGCCGGGCAGTCTGTGTGGCAGATTTTGCCCCTTTCGCCCACCAGCTTTGGCGATTCGCCCTACCAGTCCTTTTCATCGTTTGCGGGAAACCCCTATCTGATTGATTTTGAACGGCTGGTGCAAGACGGGCTTTTGCAGGAAGCGGAGCTTTCGGGATTTGACTTTGGCGGCGATGCGGATAAGGTGGACTATGGCAAACTCTATACCTCCAAAGCTGCCGCGCTCAGCATCGCTTTTGAACGCGGTTTTGACGAACGGGACACGGGCTATTTGCACTTTGTGGAGCAAAACGCGGATTGGCTGGAGGATTACAGCCTGTTTATGGCGTTAAAAGACCGGTATGGCGGTAAAAGCTGGGCGCAGTGGGCGGACTCGATCCGGTTCCGCACACCGGAAGTGTTAGAGGAATACCGAAATTCGCTGCATCGCGAATTGGCATTTTACCGCTTTGTACAATACCTGTTTTACACACAGTGGGAGGAGCTTCACCGCTATGCAAATAAGCGGGGCGTTAAAATTGTGGGAGACCTGCCCATTTACGTTTCTTACGACAGCGCGGACTGCTGGGCGTCGCCCGAGCTGTTTTTACTGGATGATAACCGCTTCCCCACATTTGTTGCAGGATGCCCGCCAGATGCGTTTTCCAAAACCGGCCAGCTTTGGGGCAACCCGCTTTATGCCTGGGATTATCACAAAGAGACAGGATACGACTGGTGGAAACGCCGTATCCAGCATAATTTTAAGCTGTACGACACGGTGCGCATTGACCACTTCCGGGGGTTTGACGCCTATTACAGCATCCCATTTGGCGATGCGACGGCAGAAAACGGAAGCTGGGAGCCTGGGCCGGGCATTGCGTTTTTCCAGGAAATCCAAAATGCACTGGGAGAGCTTGACATCATCGCAGAGGATCTGGGCTTTTTGACCGACAGCGTGCGGGATTTGCTCGCACAAACGGGGTATCCCGGCATGAAGGTGCTGCAGTTTGCCTTCGACTCGCGGGAAGCCAGCAATTATTTGCCCTGCTTTTATGAAAAAAACTCAGTGGTCTATACCGGCACGCACGACAATGACACGCTCATTGGCTGGTTTGGCGCCATGGGGGAAGCGGACCGGCGGCTTGCAATCGACTATTTGGGCGGGCTTGGGCCTGAAATCAATTGGGATTTCATCCGCACGGCACAAAGCAGTGTTTCAAGGCTTTGTATCATCCCGATGCAAGACTATCTGGGGCTTGACTCAGAGTCGCGTATCAACACGCCCTCTACGCTTGGCACAAACTGGAAATGGCGGCTTTTAAAAGACGCTCTGTGCCCGCAGCTTGCCAAACGGATCCGGCATATCACTGAGCTGTATGGCAGGCTATAAAAACCAAATCGCAAAAGGAGAACGACTTATGTTTCAAGAATTTTTTGAAAAGCAGTTTCAAAAGCCCATTGCCGGGAGCACGAAAGAAGAGATATTTGCATCTCTTTTGCAGTTTACAAAAGACCAAATAGAAGCACTCGGCAAAATCACTGGAAAAAAGAAGCTGTATTACATTTCAGCAGAATTTTTGATTGGCAAGCTCCTGGTGAACAACCTCATCAACTTAGGGCTTTACGAAACTGTGGAGGCAGAGCTTAAGGCGGCGGGCACATCCCTTTCAGAAATAGAAGACATTGAGCCGGAGCCGTCGCTTGGAAATGGCGGGCTGGGCCGCCTTGCCGCCTGCTTTTTGGATTCGATTGCCACGCTGGGACTTTTGGGCGATGGAATGGGGCTCAATTACCACTGTGGCCTGTTCCGGCAAAAATTTGAACATCACAAGCAGACAGAACTGCCAAATCCCTGGATTGGAAAAGAGAGCTGGTTAACCAGGCAGGATAAGAGTTACACTGTAAAGTTCCGGTCGTTTACGCTCAACGCGTCTTTATATGATATTTCAGTGGTGGGCTATCACAACAAGTGCAACACGCTGCACCTGTTTGACATTGACAGCGTGGAAGAGGGAATGATAAAAGATGGGATCCAGTTCGACAAACGCGACATCCGCCACAATTTGACCCTGTTTTTGTATCCGGACGACAGCGACTACGACGGCAAGCTGCTCAGGCTCTATCAGCAGTATTTCATGGTGAGCTGCTCGGCGCAGTATATTTTGGATGAGGCACAGCAAAAGGGGTCCAACTTATACGACCTTTCTGATTATGCGGTTATTCAAATCAACGATACGCACCCCGCGCTGGTCATCCCCGAACTCATTTATCAGCTCAACCAGCGGGGAATGGATGAGGGGCGTGCGGTGGGCATTGTAAAATCCATCTGTGCATATACCAACCACACCATTTTGTCCGAGGCACTTGAAAAGTGGCCGCTCAATTCCATTGAGCTTGTGGCGCCGCATTTGGTGCCCATTTTAAAACGGTTAGACGATGTGGTGAAAAAGCAGTTCCAAAACCCCGCGGTTTCCATCATAGACGACCAGACGCTGGTGCACATGGCGCACCTTGCCATCCACTTTGGATTTTCGGTCAACGGCGTGGCAAAGCTGCATACGGACATTTTAGAGCAGTCTGAGCTGCGGCGGTTTTACGATATTTACCCTGAAAAATTTAACAACAAAACCAACGGCATCACCTTCCGCCGCTGGCTCATGGCCTGCAACCGCGAGCTGACAGACTGGATCAAGACGCGGATTGGAGATGGCTTTTTACAGGATGAGGAACAGCTGAAAAAACTCTTGGAGTTTGAAAACGACGAGACGGCGCTAAATGAGCTCATCGCCATCAAGCAGCACAAAAAGACCGCACTCAAGCACTTTTTGTCAGATGCCTGCAATGTGCTGATTGACGATGCGTCCGTATACGACATTCAAATCAAGCGGCTGCACGAATATAAACGGCAGCAGCTAAACGCGCTGTACCTCATCCACAAATATTTGGAAATCAAGCGCGGCAACATCCCGCCTGTGCCCATCACCGCAATTTTTGCCGCAAAAGCTGCGCCGGCCTACACCATTGCAAAGGATATCATCCACTTAATCCTGTGCCTGTCCGATTTGACGGAACACGACAGCGCGGTATCGCCATATTTGAAGGTTGTGATGGTGGAAAATTACAACGTGACCATTGCCCAAAAGCTGATCCCGGCCTGCGACATCTCCGAGCAGATTTCGCTTGCGTCCAAAGAGGCCAGCGGGACGGGCAATATGAAGCTCATGTTAAACGGCGCGGTGACGCTGGGCACCATGGACGGCGCCAATGTGGAGATTGCCGCACAGGTGGGAGAGGACAGCATCTACATCTTTGGCGCATCCAGCGAGCAAGTGATTGCGCGCTATGAGAAGGGCGACTACCGCCCCGATTCGGTGCTTTCAAAAAATCCGTGCGTCAAAGAGGCAGTGTCCTTTCTGATTGGCAAGGAACTTCTTGAGATTGGCGACGGCACGTCGCTTAGACGCTTGCATGATGAGCTCACAAAAAAGGACTGGTTTATGACGCTGCCCGACTTTGACGCCTATGTAAAAGCAAAGGATAAGGCCATTTCTGACTACACCGACAAGATGGGCTGGGCAAAAAAAATGCTCCGCAATATTGCGGGCGCGGGCTATTTTTCATCCGACCGCACCATTGCCGACTACAACCGCGATATCTGGAAACTTTAATATCTTTCAAAAAGCGCAGAAATATTTCTGCGCTTTTTTCATATTTTTCTTGACAAATGCGTATATATTGTAT
>JAJXRJ010000070.1 GCA_021629085.1 Oscillospiraceae bacterium
TCCTCGCAGTCTTTTTGTTTTATTATATAATTGTTTTGTTATACTATATAGCAATTATATTATACTATAATTTGTTTGTGATGCTTTAGGCTGCAAATTATCAGACCTGGTTGAATATGATCCAAACCAGTAAAGGACAGATACGAAAACCGTATATGTCCTTTTTGATTGCACGCTGCCTTGACAAAACCTGCCATATGTGCTATAATAAATGTATTCGTTCGGGCTTATAACGGCCCGACTTTTCATTTTTAAACAGAAAGGGTGAAGAAAATGGGCGTTGGAAGTAGTGGCGACATAAAACCGCCGAATCCTTGCAATACTAAGTGCAGGGCATATACTGCTGCCTTGCCTGTTTTCTGACGCTTGGGTTTAGTGTGTTTTATGTCTCAGACGCAAACATTTTTGCGTTTACTTCCTATCTTTTATTTGCAAAAAAGGAGGAGATAAAAATGCACGAACAAGTATTGAACCTTTTACAAGAAAAGCGGTTTACCACGTTAAAATCGCTTTTGCAAACCACAAATCCAGCTGACATTGCGCTTTTGACAAAAGAGCTTCCTGAAGAGTATCTGCCGCTCCTGTTCCGCATCCTGCCAAAAGAGCTGGCCTCTGACACATTTGTAAACATGGAGCCGGACATGCAGGAATTGCTCATCAAAACATTTTCCGACAGCGAGCTCAAGGCAGTTTTGGACGACCTCTTTTTAGACGACACGGTGGACATCATTGAGGAGATGCCTGCCAATGTGGTCAAGCGTATTTTGCGGCACACCGACCCGGAACGGCGCAAAATGATTAACCAGGTGCTAAACTATCCCAAAGATAGCGCAGGCAGCATCATGACCATCGAATATGTGGACTTAAAAAAGGACATGACGGTGGCCGACGCGTTTACCCGCATCCGAAAAACGGGGTTGGACAAAGAGACCATTTACACCTGTTATGTCACCAATCCCTACCGCAAGCTCATTGGCTTGGTTTCGGTAAAAACGCTTTTGCTTTCAGCGGGTGACCAGATTATTGGCGACATTATGGAAACCAATCTCATTTATGTGGACACGCTGGTGGACAAAGAGGACGTGGCCCACATGTTTGACAAATATGACTTTTTAGCCCTGCCCGTGGTGGATCAGGAAAAACGGCTGGTGGGCATCATCACGGTGGACGATGCTATGGACGTCATTCAGGAAGAAAATACTGAGGACTTTACCAAAATGGCCGCTATGAGCCCAATTGACGAATCGTATTTTCGGGCATCAGTTTGGCATCATGCCAAAAACCGCATTGTGTGGCTCTTGCTTTTGATGCTTTCAGCCACACTTACCGGCATCATCATCACCCGGTATGAAAAAGCGTTTGAAGCCATTCCGCTTTTGGTGGCATTTATCCCTATGCTGATGGACACAGGCGGGAACTGCGGCTCCCAGTCTGCCACCATGATTATCCGCGGCCTGGCACTGGATGAAATCCATCCGAAGGACATTTTTAAGGTAATGTTTAAAGAGTGCCGCATTGCGCTGATCGTTGGATTTGCGCTCACGCTGGTCAACACACTGCGTATCATCATTATGTACCATAAAAGCACACAGGTACATGCATATGTGCTGGCACTGGTGCTGGGCATAACGCTCATGGCAACCATTTTGCTGGCCAAAATGATAGGCTGCATTCTTCCCATTGCCGCAAAAAAACTCCGGTTAGACCCTGCCATTATGGCAGCACCGCTCATTACCACCATTGTAGATACCTGCTCGGTGCTCATCTTTTTTAATGTTGCCATGGCGTTTATGGATGCACTCATCAAAATATAATAAAACCCCCGGAATATCCGGGGGTTTTTGATTGGAATTTTACTGGATTGGTACGTTTGAGGGGATGACTAATGGATTTATGGAGTCCATACCATCCCATAAGAACAATCGTACTTTGCAATCAGAAAGCGTCTCTGCAAGCTGGAATTCTGCATCAAAATATGCTTCGCCAATGGTGGGGATATCCGCGTCAAACAGCCGCACATGTTTTAATTCGCCGTCGTTGCAAAGTGCAACCAATAGCTTTTGCTCACTGCTGGAAAATCCGCTGTTTTGCACCATAGCGCGCACAGTAATGCCATTTGCAAGATCCTCTGCTGACACCGAATCAATTTGCGTACCGCTGTCGTCAAAGGTTAACACAGGCGCAAGCGACACATCTGCTACAGACGCACGGAACGGACTTGCCGGCACCAGCGTGTCATTGGTCAAATTTCCGCCCAGTGTGCTGTAGTCACCTTCGGCGTGTTTTACATAGCAATATCGAACTTCCTTCGGATTGTCCACACCGGTCACTTCAATGGTGTCGCCCACAATATTGGCGGTTGCCGTCACAAAGCTTGTGCCATCCGCACTCACTTGGAATCCCTTGAGCGCCGCACCGTCAGAGGTCTGAAGCCCTGCGCCTAAGTGGGTGAAATGCAAAATAGCCTTGTTTCCTTCCACCGTCATATAGTCGTACTCCGGCCCTGTGTATTCCTCGGTGCCGCCGTATTTGAGTGCAATCGCTGCAGCACCAGCCCGCTCTCCAACCGGCACCTTGCACAGAGGATGGATCTTTTCTTCACCAGGATAGTCATTGGGTCCCTCGTTGGCAGTCGTGATAAGCGCAGTGTTTGCCACGCGCTTGTGGGTATCAAACTGAATTTGCCGGATGGCAGGATAGTCCCGCGTGGCTTCAGCGGTGTAAGGCGTGAGCTGCACAATCAAAAACGGCAGGTTGTCATCTTTAAATTTCTCCCGCCACAAATGAATGAGGTCGTAGAGAATGTAGTTATAGGTCTCAGCATGATCAGAATTGATGCGCGCCTCGCCCTGATACCACATAATTCCGCCCACGGCATAGGGCGCAATGGGGTGTACCATGGCGTTGTAGCAGGCAGTGGGCACATATTTCATGTCCACAGTCTCTCCCGCCTCTGCCTTCTGCCGATAGTATCCCAGGCTCTGCTTCGCCGGCACGTTTGAATCGCCAAAGTCGGGATAAATGCCGTTGTCGTCAGGTACGCCCAAAATTTCGGCATATTCCGGACGGCTTTCTAGCGTTTCCAAGTCCAAATAGGCTTCGCCACAGGCGGCGCCCCAGTTGTTCTCCAAAAGCCCCACAACAATATCGTTGGTCAAATATTTTTGAATTTCTGCACACGCAATATAGCCGATTGCAGACGCGTTTAACACCGTACTCGGGTCTGCCAGCTTCCAGGCATTTTTTGCAATGTCGTCCACCGGCTCAAAGCTGCCCGATGCCGGTATCTTAAACAGCCGGATGTCACGGTTGGCACTGTCTGCAATGATTTCTTCCGCGTCTACGATGTTACCCAGCCTAAATTCCATATTGGATTGGCCGCTGGCAATCCACACCTCGCCGATGGCGACATTTTGAAATGTGGTGGTTTGCGATGTGCCCGAAATGGTCATTGTGAGGTTTTTCTGTGCCTCCATGGCGTCAAGCTCTACATACCATTTTCCATCCTGCACAGTGGTGGTTTTTTGATTGCTGCCAATGGCCACCGTCACCTGCTCGCCCTCGGTTTGGCCAAAGCCCCAAACCGGGATGGGCTTGTTTCTTTGCAGCACCATGTTGTCAGTAAAAATGTTCGCCGCAGAAAGTGTAACCCTTTTTGATTCCACTTTGACATCGTCAATATAAAGTTCCGTCGGTATGCCGCCGCCGCTGGTTTGGAAGGCAATGCGAAGCGGCGCGCCACTTGGCACATTGTTAAGCAATGTTTCCGTCACGTCCAGTTGTACTTCTGCATACACCCATTCGCCCACCGTCAGCGTGGTGGTGGAGCTGCTGGCAACATAATTATAATCCTTGTCGTGCATAATCCGCATCACCACAGAGGCGGTTTTGCTGGTATCCGTTAAATTTCCCGCTTTGACCCAGGCGGAAATGGTAAGCGTGCTGCCAATATCTTCTTCCGTTAAGCTTTCGGGCAGCACATGCGCCAGCTTAATGCGTTCATTGTCTGTCTGCCGGTCATAATAACGCAGGCAGTATTCGCCTGTGCCCGGGCCGTTTTGCTGCACAATTTCCGCCAAAGCATTTCTTGACCCAAACGCATAATCCCCGTCCGACAAATCCCCATTGGGATCGTACGCTTTAAAATTTGCGAGGTAAGACGCATCTTCAAAATCTAAAAGTGATATCAATGTGCCCCCTCCATTTTCACCGTCTTCTGCACCAGCGGCAAATGGAACACTTCCCGCCGCCAGCGTGAACAACATGGCAAAGACCAACACAAACGCAAAACTTTTCTTCACAGCCGTTCCTCCTTTAATGTTCTATTTCATTTTTAATTATACAACCTTCCAGCAGCATTTTTTATTCTTTTTTTGCTCTATTTCAAATAAGATATTCATTTTTTGTCTATTTT
>JAJXRJ010000071.1 GCA_021629085.1 Oscillospiraceae bacterium
CATATATAGACAGCTGAGTGATACCGATAAAGAAAAGGTAAAATCCTATATTGACGGATTACAGAGCAGGGCATAAAAATATCTTATTTTGTAGAGAGCAAAAGCCTTGTGCGGCGTGGGCCTAAGCAAAGTTTACCTTTGACCGCATTTTTTGCCTTTGTGATTTGCTCCATAAATGCGAAGCTGCCATTCCCTACGCCCGGTAATCGTCTCTAATAAATGGCTTCTCAATTTTTGTGTCAATGATAAGCCCGTATTTTTTCGGATGGCGGTAAGCATTGCCATGTGCTTCGCTTTCACGATACTTGCGAAGCTGTTCCAAATCAAGCTCAGCGATATAAAGCCCTTCTTTTCCATCCGCCTGCAAAATACAGGTATCCCGCGAATGCTCCAGCTCAGGAAGGTATGCCACGCCGTCAAACACACTTGAATGGCCGTTACAGTCTGGGGCTGTTTCAGGATAATTACAGGTGGCGATGGCCGTCATGTTTTCAAAAGCCCTGGCGCGCAGCTGTGAAAGACGGTTGATTTCCATAGGGCAGGCATTGGGAACAAGAATCAGTTCCGCACCTTTGAGCATTAAAATTCTTGCGCTTTCCGGAAACTCCCTGTCATAGCAAATCATAGCGCCGACTTTTACTTCACCACAGGCGGTATCGAGCTCTGTGACATAAAAATCTTCGCCGGGCGTTAAATTCCGTTCTACATCAAAATCACAAGTATGTACTTTCGCATAGATGAATTTCCGTTCTCCAAACCTGTCAAAAAGAACAAGTGAATTGCGGGGGGCATCCTCATATTTTTCAAGAAGCGTTAAACCGATTGCCAGATTGAGCTTTTTTGCAAGGCTGCGAAATGTATTAACAAACTCGCTGTGAACGTCAATGGCTTGTGCTTTCCACTCGTCAACAGGGCGGCCATAAATGTTATATCCATTGCTCCACATTTCAGGAAACAATACAATATCAGCCCCGCCTTCTTTTGCTTTTTTACAATATTCAATTCCTTTTTCAAGATTTCCATTTAGCGTCTTACAAGGCGCAATCTGTAATAAGGCGATTTTTAACAAATGCATACTCCCGCTTCCTTTCTATCATTGTTCCCGTTTTGAATATCAGTTGATAACCCTGTCTCTATTTTAACAGATTGCCGCCATTTTTGCCACCTGTTTTTTTGCATTGATGGCTGTCAAGGAAAGAACAGCAAAAAACAGGACAGCATAGCCATTTGCCATGCTGTCCTGCAGCTAAGAAATGATTTCTCCATAGAGGCGCCGCTTTACAGGCATCCCCATTCTTTTATGTACCTAAACGTCTCAACCGAAGAAGGAGAACAAGACGAACACAGAGGAGAGCAGGGAGGAAACCAGGCTCACCACAGTGATCTGGGTGTTGATAGAAGGACCAGCAGTGTCCTTAAAGGGGTCTCCCACGGTGTCGCCGATGACGGCAGACTTATGGGATTCACTGCCTTTGCCGCCTTCTGCACCAGCCTCAATATACTTCTTGCAGTTGTCCCACAAGCCGCCAGCGTTGGACATGAACAGGGCCAGCAACAGGCCGCTGACAATATTGCCCAGCAGGAAGCCGCCAATGGCGGAGGGGCCGCCAATAAAGCCCACCACGACTGTGGCGATAATGGTCATCAAGCCAGCTGGGATCAGTTCCCGCAAGGCGCCGGATGTGGCAATGTCGATACATTTGTCATACTCGGGTTTCACGCCAGGCTTGCCTTCCCGCAGGCCCTTGATGGAGTTGAACTGCCGATGGATTTCAGCGACCATGCGCTGTGCGTTCTTATCTACTCCCAGAATCAGCATGGCAGAGAAGACCGCAGGCACCACAGCACCCACCAGTACACCGAAGAACACAGTGGGGGACATGATGTCAAAGCCAGTGATGAGCGCCCGGCCGGCAGCGGCCAGAGCGTCGTTTGCCTCAGACATAAAAGCGCCCAGCAGAGAGATAACGGTCAGGCCTGCAGCGCTGATAGAGAAGCCTTTGGTCACAGCCTTTACTGTGTTGCCGGCGCTGTCCAGCTCGTCGGCAATGCGGATGGTCTCTTCCCCAAGGCCACCCATTTCTGCAAGGCCCCGGGCATTGTCCACGATGGGGCCATAGGCGTCGTTGGAGATGATCATGCCAACAATGGACAACATGCCCACCGCGGCCATAGAGATGCCGAAAATAGCGTAACCTTCGCCCATGGGCTCGCAGAGCTTATAGGCCACCAGGGCAGAGACAGCAATGCCCACCATGGCGGGCAGGGCAGAGATAAAGCCATAAGAAATGCCGGAAAGTACCGTAAACGCCGGGCCAGAGGAGGAAGCGTGTGCCACCTTCCGCACAATGGGCTTGGTGTCGTCGGTAAAGTAGTCGGTGGTGATGCCGATGATCACACCCACCAGCAAGCCAACCGCGGCCGCGCCCCAGATCCGCCAGGAAAAGCCGGGGAACACAGCAGTGGCAATGGCGGTGAGCACCAGGAAAATAGCGGTAGTTACATAAGTAGAGGAGTTCAACGCACTGGTGGGGCCTTTTTTGCCCACACGGGCAGTGGCAATGCCAATGATGGAGGAGAATAGGCCCAAAATGGCGTAGCAGAACACCATGGATATGTTGTTAAAGCCAGTGCCGGACAGAGACTGCGCAATGACCAGCGCGGAAGCCATAGCGGCCACGTTGGAGTCAAAGAGGTCGGCGCCCATGCCGGCTACGTCGCCCACGTTGTCGCCTACGTTATCCGCGATAACAGCAGGGTTGCGGGGGTCATCCTCGGGGATGCCCAGTTCCACCTTACCGGTCAGGTCAGCAGATACATCGGCGGTTTTGGTAAAAATGCCGCCGCCAGCCTTCGCGAACAGGGCCAGAGAGCTGGCGCCAAAAGAGAAGCCCAGCAGGATACTGGAATCGCCGGTGATTAGCAGCACGGCGGCTACGCCCAGCAGGGAAAATCCCACCACCAGCAGGCCCATGACTGCACCGCCCCGGAAACCAATTAAAAAAGCAGGCTTAATGCCCTTTTGAGCCGCTTCCGCTGTGCGGCCATTGGACAGGGTGGCCACCAGAATTCCAATTTTCCCGGCGACAGCGGATAGGGCTGTACCGCACAGGTACGCAATGGCCATAGCGATGTTGTCCACAAAGTTGCCCGTCCAAATGGGAGAGGGCAGCAGGATCAAGATTACAATGGCCGCCACAGTGGCAAATTTGGCCAGAACCACATACTCCCGGCGCATAAAAGTGTTGGCCCCTTCCTTGATGAGCAGGGACACCACTTGAATTTTGGCGTTCCCAGCCTTCTGCTTTTTCACCCACAGGTAAAGATAGGTGGCAAAAGCAAAGGCCAGGGCGACGCACAGGAACGACAGGCCGTAGAACAATGAGAGCTGACTTTCGTCCACAGAAATCACCAAACCCTTCTTAAAAATATAATATTGAATTTGAGGTGAAGTCTGCTTTCCAGCTTGTTTGAAACCGCTTGTTACTTGGAAAAACCAGCACCCCTCCGGCAAGGGATATCTGCCCTTTCATACAGCGCAAGCTCGGAATAAATAAGGACGCTTTTGCTCCTTATGTCAGACTCCACCACTTATTCCACAATACAGTATAAACTAATTGAAGTCAACCTGTCAACTATTTTTTCACCGCCATTTTTGTTTTTAATGATTTTCAAGGCAGGTGTTTGCCCGTTTGCAGCATGTTTTATAAAAGCCATGCCTTCCCGCGCGCCGGCGCATCTTTTTTGAAAAAGAGCGGGAGGGCAAAGCGTGGCGGTTGACTGTGTGATTTTAGCATTTTTTTACTGTTTTTAGAGGATTAAAAGGGATTAAAACATACAAAAACCCGTATAATATCAGGCGTTCAGCCGTCATTATACGGGTTTTTGGTGCTGGTGCAAGTGTTCTTACAGGACTTAGCCGTAAACACAGTAGCAGCAGGGGATTTTGGCTGCGCCGAAGGCGCAATATCGTGAAAAGTTGATAGCGATTGTGAGCCGTCGCGAGAGCGTTTACAACCGAGCAGACGAACTGAGCGTGACTTTTCACGAAAGAGGAGGAGCAAGGAAGCGGGCGGATGAGGGGGTTGGGGCCCCCACAAAAGCGTCAGCTTTTGCGGGGAAAAGGAGCGGCAGCCGATAAAGTGAAGCCGTGTTTTTTGCAAAAAAATACGGCAAACCAAAAGGCTCGCCGCGACGTGGCTGGGATAGCAGGACTCGAACCTGCGAAATGCCGGAATCAGAATCCGGTGCCTTACCAACTTGGCGATATCCCAATATTTGCACACAGCTATATCATTCCCAAACAATGAACATTTTACACTAAAAACAGATTCATGTCAATGGAAATTGAAGAAAATTTTAGAATTTTTTTATTTTGTAATACAATTTTAACGGAATGTGTGTTATAA
>JAJXRJ010000034.1 GCA_021629085.1 Oscillospiraceae bacterium
ATGTTGTGATTGCTTCGGTCAAAAAAGCAACACCCGGCGGTGTTGTTAAAAAAGGTGAAGTTGTAAAGGCCGTCGTGGTGAGGTCGGTAAAAGGCCTTCGGCGCGTGGACGGCACCTATATAAAATTTGATGAGAATGCGGCTGTCATTATCAGAGACGACAAAACCCCCCGGGGAACTCGTATATTCGGACCCATTGCCCGTGAGTTGAGAGATAAAGAATATATGAAAATTTTGTCCTTGGCACCGGAAGTTCTTTAAGACAAGGAGGCGTCTATTTTGAGAACAAGAGTTCATATAAAAAAAGGAGACCAGGTTGTCGTTGTGTCCGGCGAGGACAAAGGCAAAAAGGGCAAAGTGCTGACGGTTATCCCAGAGCAGCGCAAAGTCATTGTCGAGGGTGTAAACATGGTAACCAAGCACAAAAAGCCCCGTAAACAGGGGGATAACGGCGGTATCATCCATCAAGAATCCCCAATTTACGCCTGTAAGGTAATGCACATCTGCAACAAATGCGGAAAACCGACTCGGATCGGGCACAAAATTCTGGCGGACGGCGAAAAGGCCAGAATGTGCAAAAACTGCATGGAAATTTTTGAAGACTAAAATTTAGAGAGGAGGATTTTCGCGAATGGCTAGCAGAATGCGTACGCTTTATGAAAACGATGTCAAAAAAGCGCTGATGGAAAAGTTCGGATACAAAAGTCCGATGGAAATTCCTAAAATTGAAAAAATTGTAATTAACATAGGCGTTGGCGAAGCGAAGGAAAATGCGAAAGCTTTGGAATCCGCCGTAAACGATTTGGCTGCGATCACCGGACAGATGCCGGTTGTCACCAAAGCGAAAAAATCCGTCGCAAACTTTAAAGTAAGAGAAGGTATGAACATTGGCTGCAAGGTGACACTGCGCAGCGATAGAATGTATGAATTTTTAGACCGGCTTTTAAACATTGCTCTTCCCCGCGTAAGAGACTTCCGCGGTATCAACCCGAACTCATTTGACGGCAGGGGCAATTATTCGCTCGGCATTAAAGAGCAGCTTATTTTCCCGGAAATCGACTATGATAAAATCGATAAAATCAGAGGAATGGACATCATCATTGTCACTACCGCAAAAACCGACGAAGAAGGCCGCGAACTGCTTACCCTGATGGGCGCGCCGTTCACAAAAGCGTGAGAGGAGGAAATGACGCATGGCAAAAAAAGCGATGGTTTTAAAACAGCAAAAACCCCAGAAGTACTCTTCCAGAGAATACAACCGGTGTAAAATATGCGGAAGACCTCATGCTTACTTGAGAAAGTACGGCATCTGCCGTATCTGTTTTCGGGAGCTGGCTTACAAAGGGCAGATTCCTGGCGTGAAAAAAGCAAGCTGGTAATACGATATATAGTTTAAAAAAAGGAGGTAGCACAATGCAGATAACCGATCCTATTGCTGATATGCTCACCCGTATCAGAAATGCGAATTCATCCAGGCATGAGTCAGTTTTAATCCCTTCCTCCAAGATGAAAGTCGCGATTGCGAAAATTCTTGACGATGAAGGTTATATAAACGGTTATGAAGTCACAGATGACGGTAAACAGGGCGTCATCAAAATCAATCTCAAGTACGGCGCAAATAAGCGGAAAGTCATCACCGGCTTAAAGCGCGTCAGCAAGCCGGGACTTCGAGTATATGCCAACAAAGAGGACTTACCCCAAGTGCTTCGGGGATTGGGCATCGCCATTATCTCCACTTCCAAGGGGATTATGACCGACAAAGAGGCGAGAAAAGCAAATGTCGGCGGCGAAGTTCTGGCATTTATTTGGTAATTTATTGCGCATAGCAGGAGGTGAACGTTTTGTCAAGAATTGGAAGAATGCCGATTGAGATTCCGACCGGCGTTGATGTAAAAATCAATCCTGAAAACGAGGTTGTTGTAAAGGGCCCTAAAGGCACCTTGACCAAAAAGCTCCACCGGGATATGAAAATAACAGTGGACGGCAATACCGTTTTGGTGGAACGGCCGTCTGAAATGAAAGAACACAAAGCGCTCCACGGCTTAACCCGCTCCCTTTTGGCCAATATGGTCATTGGTGTGACCGAGGGCTACAAAAAAACGCTGGAAATCAACGGTGTTGGCTACAGAGCACAAAAGCAGGGCAAAAAAGTGGTAATGAACCTTGGATATTCCCATCCGGTTGAGGTGGAGGACACTGCGGATTATACGTTGGAAGTGCCCAATCCCAACACCATTGTGGTATCGGGAATCGACAAGCAGATTGTCGGCGAAATCGCGGCAAAAATTCGTGAAAAGAGACTGCCTGAACCCTATAAGGGCAAGGGTATCAAATATGACTACGAAGTTATCCGCAGAAAAGAAGGAAAAACCGGCGCTAAGAAATAAGGCGGCTTAACGGTTTTAAGAAAGGAGCGAATTGGTTCATGATTAAAAAGCAGAGCAGCAATGTTGCCAGACAGCGCAGACATGTACGCGTGCGCAAAGTCATTTCCGGCACGGCTGAAAGACCGAGGCTAAATGTCTATCGGAGCCTCAAAAATATATATGCACAAATCATTGACGATACAAAGGGCACGACACTGGTTGCCGCTTCTTCGCTGGATAAAGAGCTCAACTTAGAAAACGGCGGGAACAAAGACGCCGCAAAGGCAGTTGGTTCGCTGATTGCAAAAAAAGCAGCGGAAAAGGGCATCAAGCAGGTTGTTTTTGACCGCGGCGGCTACATCTACCACGGACGTGTGGCAGAGCTTGCCGAAGGCGCAAGAGAAGGCGGACTGGAATTTTAACGGACGGGTGCAGACGCACTCATGCAATTACCGATAAAGGAGGTAAAAAAGCTTTTATGGAAAATATAGATGCAAGCGCATTGGATATGAAAGAAAAAGTAGTCAGCATCAATCGTGTTGCGAAAGTTGTTAAGGGCGGCAGAACCTTCCGGTTTAGCGTATTGGTTGTCGTCGGCGACGAAAACGGCCATGTTGGCGCGGGCACCGGAAAAGCAGCTGAAATTCCGGACGCGGTTCGCAAAGCCATTGACGATGCAAAGAAAAATATGATCACAGTGCCGATTGTCAATACAACCATTCCTCACGAAGTAATCGGGGAGTTCGGTGCAGGCCGGGTGCTCTTAAAACCCGCTGGCCTTGGTACCGGCGTTATCGCCGGCGGCGGCGTAAGGGCGGTCTTGGAGCTTGCCGGAATCCAAAATATCCGGACAAAATCGCTCCGTTCCAATAACCCCCGCAATATGGTTAATGCAACAATCGTTGGACTCAAAGAGCTGATGGTTGCCGAAGAGGTTGCCAAGCTGAGGGGCAAAACGGTAGAAGAACTGTTGGGTTAATCCTTCGCACCAACTGGCCATTCCGGTTGGCGGCGTCAATACTATTGCAGGAGGTACAAAAAATGGCAAAGCTTAAAGTGACCCTGGTAAAAAGCGCAATTGGCTGTAAGCAAGACCAGATTGCAACTGTAAAAGCGCTGGGGCTTAAAAAAATTCGTGACGAAAAAATCCATGACGACAACCCGCAAATCCGGGGCATGGTTTTTAAAGTAAAACATTTGGTCAGCGTTGAGGAAATATAACAAAAAGGAGGTGTCCTGCATGAAATTGAATGAACTTGCACCTAGCGAAGGTTCTGTCTTTGATAAAAAGCGCAAAGGCCGGGGACACGGTTCGGGAAATGGAAAAACTGCCGGCCGCGGTCATAAAGGACAGAAGGCACGTTCGGGCGGCGGCGTTAGAATCGGTTTTGAGGGCGGACAGATGCCGATTTATAGAAGGCTCCCTAAACGCGGCTTTACCAACATCTTCGCAAAGGAATATGTGGAAGTAAAGCTTTCCGACTTAAACAAGTTTGAGTCGGGCACAGTAATAAATGCTGAAGCCTTAAAAGAAGCTGGAATCATTAAAAAGGCTTGCGATGGCGTAAAGATACTTGGCAACGGCGAACTTTCCAAAAAGCTCACCGTTCAGGCAGCAAAATTTACCGGCACCGCAAAAGAGAAAATAGAGGCAGCCGGCGGAAAGGTTGAGGTGGTATAAGTTGTTTCAGACGCTTCGAAATGCTTGGAAAATCCCCGATCTTAGAAAAAAAATGCTGTTTACCCTTCTGATGATTGTGGTGTTCCGGCTGGGCACATTCATTCCGGTTCCTGGATTGGATAAAGCCGCACTGGCACAGCTCATCGGCGACGGAAACAATTTATTTGCATTGCTTGACGCGTTTTCCGGCGGCGCCTTTGCGAACGCCACAATCTTTGCAATGAGTATCACCCCATATATCAATTCATCCATTATTATGCAGCTTTTGACGGTGGCAATCCCCGCATTGGAGCGGCTTGCAAAAGAAGGCGAAGAGGGCAGAAAAAAACTGGCTTCCTGGACCCGGTACGGTACGGTTATTTTGGCCTTTGTCCAAGCAACTGGCTTGTACTTCGGCTTAAGAAATGCGGTTACAAACCCAGGCGTATTATCCTTCATTGTCATCACGTTTACGTTTACTGCCGGTACTGCATTTTTGATGTGGCTGGGTGAACAAATTACCGAATATGGCGTTGGCAATGGTATTTCCATCATCATCTTCTCTGGTATCGTCTCCAGACTGCCGGTCACTATATATGGTTTGGTGGAAAACTTCTTGAACGGAAGTGTGAGTGTTATCACGCTCATTGTGATCATACTGATTGCAATCTTTACCGTTCTGTTTGTTGTATTTATCAACAACGCAGAGCGTAGAATCCCTGTACAGTATGCAAAGCGCATGGTCGGCAGAAAAATGTATGGCGGGCAGAGCACGCACATCCCGATTAAAGTGGCAATGGCGGGCGTTATCCCCATCATCTTTGCAATGTCCATCATGTCTTTCCCGCAAACCATTGCGGCACTCATAGGCAAACAGTGGAATTGGATTAACTCCACCTCGTGGTGGTACATCATTATCTACTTCCTGCTCATCATCTTTTTCACCTATTTCTACACTGCAATTCAGTTCAATCCGATTGAAGTGGCAAACAACATGAAGAAAAACGGCGGTTTTGTTCCCGGTATCCGTCCGGGCAAACCTACCAGTGATTTTATCAATAAGGTTTTGGTCCGGATCACCCTTGCTGGCGCTGTGTTCCTTGCGTTCATTGCTGTGCTGCCGCAGATTTTGGGTAAATACGTTGGCTTTAGCATCGGCATTGGCGGAACATCGCTGCTGATTCTGGTCGGTGTTGCGCTTGAAACAGTCAGACAGATTGAATCGCAGATGTTGATGCGGCACTATAAAGGGTTCCTGGAATAATCGAATGGAAAAGCAGGTGGATATTCGCATGAAATTGATATTACTCGGTGCCCCCGGCGCCGGAAAGGGCACACAGGCGGTTGTTTTAAGTGAAAAATATGACATCCCGACCATTTCCACCGGCGCTATGATTCGTGAAGCCGTAAAAAGCGGGAGCGAGCTTGGCAGACAGGTAAAATCTATTATCGAAAGCGGCCAGCTCGTGTCTGATGAAATCGTTGTGGCACTGATAAAAGAGCGGCTTTTAAAGGACGACTGCAAAAACGGATTTATCCTGGACGGATTTCCGCGCACCATTGCACAGGCGGAAGCGCTTTCCAACATGGGGGCCGCGATTGACCGTGCGGTTTCCATTGAAGTGAGCGATGACGAAATTGTAAACCGTCTGTCTGGAAGACGTGAGTGCTCCAAGTGCCGTGCCACCTATCACGTGGCAAACAACCCGTCCAAAGCAGGGGATACCTGCGAACGGTGCGGCGGGGCGCTGGTCACCCGTCCCGACGACATGCCGGAGACAGTAAAAAGCCGGCTGGAAGTCTATCATACCCAGACAGAGGCACTCAAAAGCTACTATGATAAATTGGGCCTTTTGACGCTGGTCGACGGCACGGTTGGCATTGATGCCATTACTGAGGCCATCATAACAGCGTTGGAGAAATGAAATGATTTATATTAAATCATCCACAGAGGTAAATAAAATGCGTGAGGCGGGCCGGGTGGTGGCAGGCACGTTTGAAGCTTTAAAGCCTCACTTAAAACCCGGCATTACAACCGCTGAGCTGGACAAAATCGCGAAAGAATATATCCTAAGCCAAGGGGCAAAACCGTCATTTTTAAACTATAACGGATTTCCCGCAAGCATTTGTTCCTCATTAAACGATGTGGTCATCCATGGGATTCCTGGACCGGCTAAGTTAAAAGAAGGCGATATTTTAAGCCTTGATATTGGGGCGGTAAAGGACGGATTTCATGGCGATGCCGCCAGAACCTTCCCGGTGGGGACAATTTCGAAAGACGCCGAACGCCTCATTGCGGTTACCAAACAAAGCTTCTTTGAGGGAATCCGGTATGCCAAATGCGGCGAACGGCTCTATAGCATTTCCGCCACCATTCAGGAATATGTGGAATCCCATGGTTACAGCATTGTGAGAAACTATTGCGGCCACGGTGTGGGAAAAAAGCTCCACGAAGACCCTGAGATTCCAAACTACGGTCCTTTTGGACGGGGCAACCGGCTGATGCGCAATATGACGTTGGCCATAGAGCCAATGGTCAATATGGGCAAGGCACCCACGCGTGTGCTTGCGGATGACTGGACTGTGGTTACGGCTGACGGTTCGCTCTCCGCACACTATGAAAACACCATCGTTGTTACAGACGGCGAGCCAGTCATTTTAACGGCGCTTTCATAGCGCGGCGTTTTTGGCTTCTATTTTAAACAGAGGTGATATGTGTTGGATGCTCATCCGGGCGAGTTTGTGTATGCAACTGCCGGCAGAGATAAGGGCAAATGCTTTGTGGTTCTGGACGTGTCGGGCGAATACCTCTACCTTGCAGATGGTAAGGGCCGGAAGGTGAGCGCGCCGAAACGGAAAAAAATCAAGCATGTGACGCTTACGGGTTGTCATGATGAATTTATTTTCAATAAGCTCACAACCGTCGGTAAGCTGACCAACAAAGAAGTGCGGTATTCTTTGTCCTCATTTTTGGGGGAGCTGGTTGAAAGCGATGAAAGTAAGTAATAAAGGAGGTTATTATCGGCATGGCAAAAGAAGATGTCTTGGAACTTGAAGGAACCGTCATTGAGGCGTTGCCAAATGCAATGTTTCAGGTAGAGTTTGAAAACGGGCACAGAATTTTAGCACACATTTCTGGGAAACTCCGTATGAATTTTATCAGAATTCTTCCCGGTGATAAGGTAACCGTCGAAATGTCTCCTTATGACTTAACGCGCGGAAGGATCACCTGGCGGGCGAAATAACGGTATTTTTTCGAGATTGGACCAAATAGGAGGTAATCAAAAATGAAGGTAAGACCCTCAGTAAAACCCATTTGTGAAAAATGCAAAATCATTAAACGCAAAGGCCGTGTGATGGTCATTTGCCAAAACCCCAAGCACAAGCAGAAACAGGGTTAATTTCCCCGTGCGCTTAACCTAAAAAGGGCGGCTGTATAAGGCGGTTTTGCCTTATAACCTTTTTAAGTTTCATATAAACCCTTCGCCGTTACCGGCGAAATATACGTAGGCTTAAAAATGTTTATTTTACAGGGAGGTGTAAGTATATGGCAAGAATCGCAGGCGTGGATTTGCCAAATGAAAAACGGGTGGAAATCGGTCTTACCTATATCTTTGGAATTGGCAGAAGCTCTTCCAACAAGATTTTAAAGGAAACCGGTATCAACCCCGACACGCGTGTTAAGGACTTGACCGAGGACGAGGTTTCGAAATTAAGAAGCGCAATCGACAAAAACTACCAGGTGGAAGGCGACTTGAGACGCCGGGTTGCACTTGATATAAAGAGGCTGATGGAAATCGGCTGTTACAGAGGACTGCGTCACCGTCGCGGCCTGCCGGTTCGCGGGCAGAGAACGAAAACCAATGCCCGGACCCGCAAAGGGCCGAGAAAGACCATGGCCAACAAGAAGAAATAAGAGAGGGAGGGATATTGTAATGGCACAAGCTAAAAGAACGCGCAAGCGTCGCGAAAAAAAGAATATTGAACGAGGAGCCGCGCATATCCGTTCCTCTTTCAACAATACCATTGTCACCATCACCGACACCGCTGGAAACGCCCTTTCGTGGGCCAGCGCCGGCGGCTTGGGCTTCCGCGGTTCGCGTAAAAGCACGCCGTTTGCATCTCAAATGGCTGCGGAAACCGCTGCGAAAGCTGCAATGGAGCACGGTTTAAAAACAGTTGAAGTATTTGTAAAAGGCCCCGGCGCCGGCCGTGAAGCGGCTATCCGTGCGCTTCAGACTGCAGGACTTGAGGTCAGCATGATTAAAGACGTGACCCCGATTCCTCACAACGGCTGCCGGCCGCCGAAAAGAAGAAGAGTATAATTACAGGAGGTGTGTATAAAGTATGGCGAGATATACCGGTGCAGTTTGCCGCCTTTGCCGCAGAGAAGGGCAAAAGCTTTTCTTAAAAGGCGCAAGATGCTACAGCGATAAATGTTCGGTTGGGAAACGGCCCTATGCGCCCGGCCAACACGGACAGGGCAGAAAGAAACTGTCGGAATACGGCATCCAGCTTCGTGAGAAGCAAAAAGCCAGAAGGTATTACGGCGTTTTAGAATCCCAGTTTGCAAAATATTTCACGATGGCGGAAAAAAGAAAAGGCGTTACAGGTGAAAACCTGCTGCAAATTTTAGAGAGCCGTCTGGACAATGTGGTTTACAGACTTGGGTTTGCCCTTTCAAGACCCGAAGCGCGCCAGCTGGTTTTGCATGGCCACTTCCTTGTAAATGGCAGAAAGGTCAATATCCCCTCGTTCCTGGTCAAAGAAGGCGATGTGATTACCATTAAAGAGGGCAGCAGAAGCTTGCCGAAAATCAAGGCCGTGTTGGAAAATACCGAGGGCAAAGTCATTCCCAAATGGCTGGATCTTGATACCAACACCAAACAGGCCAAGGTGGTAAGCCTTTGCGACAGAGATGATATTGACCTTGATATTAAGGAGCATTTGATTGTTGAGTTGTATTCGAAATAATAGAGCTTCCCTCGAAGTTTATATTATTATGCTTGAATGGAGGGTTGTATAACTATGATAGAGATGGAAAAACCCAAAGTTGAATGTGTGGAACGCAACGAGGAGGGGACCTATGCGCGCTTTGAAGTGGAACCTTTAGAGCGTGGCTATGGTACAACACTTGGCAACTCACTGCGTAGAGTGCTTCTCTCGTCGCTTCCTGGGTCTGCAGCAACATCTGTCAAAATCGACGGTGTCCTGCATGAGTTCTCCACCATTCCCGGGGTAAAAGAAGATGTAACCGAAATCATACTGAACATCAAAAAGCTCATCACAATTGTATATTCCGATACCCCCAAAACCGTCTATATTGACGCAACTGGCGCAGGCGAGGTGCTGGGCCGCGACATCAAGTGCGACCATGAGGTGGAAATTGTAAACAAAGACCTCCACATCGCCACGCTGGACGACAATGCAAAGCTCTATATGGAGATTACCATTGCAAACGGCAGGGGCTATGTTTCGGCAGAAAAAAATAAGGAGAATATGCAGAGTATTATCGGCGTGATTCCCGTGGACTCCATTTATTCTCCTATCTGCAAGGTGAACTACAACGTCACCAATACCAGGGTTGGACAGGTAACCGACTATGACAAGCTCTCCTTAGAGCTCTGGTCGGACGGCACCATTACCCCGGAAGAGGCGCTCTCGTTAAGCGCCAAAATCCTAAACGACCATATGAGTTTGTTTATTGATTTGACAGATGAAATCAAGCACAAAGACATTATGGTGGAAAAAGAGGAAAACAAAAAGGACAAAGTGTTGGAGCTGACCATTGAAGAACTGGATTTGTCTGTGCGTTCGTTTAACTGCTTAAAGCGCGCTGGCATCAATACGGTGGAAGATTTGGTCAATAAGTCCGAGGGCGAAATGATGAAAGTTCGCAACCTCGGCCGTAAGTCGCTTGAAGAAGTCATTGCGAAGCTTGACGCACTGGGCCTGGTGTTTTCCAAGGATAATTACGACGACTAGAAATGAATTTGGGAAAAAGGAGGTATATGTGTTATGCCGGGTACTAGAAAACTGGGGCGGGCAACCGACCACAGAAACGCAATGCTCAAAAACCTGGTGACCTCGCTTTTGGAGAACGGAAAAATTGAAACCACCGTTGCAAAGGCAAAAGAGACCAGAAGCATGGCGGAAAAAATGATCACCCTGGGCAAACGGAACACGCTTCACACAAGAAGGCAGGCACTCTCGTACATCAAAAAAGAAGACGTGGTAACCAAGCTGTTTGCTGAGATTGCGCCGAAATACGCTGAGAGAAACGGCGGATATACCAGAATTATTAAAATTGGGCCGCGGCGCGGCGACGCTGCCGAAATGGCTGTTATTGAATTGGTGTAATAAATGGGGCTGCCCTGATTGTGGGCGGCCTTTTTCTTTGCAAAATTTGGAGAAATTTGTGCTTGACAAATTTTTTGCAATGTGGTATGATAATCATAATTCATGAGGCCAAGATGAGGATAGAAGAGATGAGGAAAGAAAAGCTGAGGCGTTTGTTTTTTATATGCGTGAAGGTCTTCTTTTGTCCGGTGCGGCGGGAGGAGGCTTTTCTTTTACCCAAAATCTGAGCCTACAAATAAAAAAGGATGGATGCAGTATGAAAACGAAGATTTTGGCTTGTCTGTTTGCGGTGGCTTTGATGGGGAGCATGTTCACTGGATGCGGTGACAGTGCGCCGGGGAAGGATGCGCAAACAGAAGACGGTAAGGTGTATCAAATCGGTATCACCCAGTTTTCCGACCACGGCTCGCTGGACAACTGCCGGGAAGGTTTTTTGCAGGGCCTTGCAAAAGAAGGCTTTGTGGAAGGTGAAAATCTCAAAGTGGACTATCAGTCTGCACAGAATGAAATGGCAAAGGTTACGCAAATTGCGCAGGCCTTTGTAAACGACAACAAAGATTTGGTGTGCGGCATTGCCACACCGTCTGCACAGGGGCTTTACGCGGCGGCATATGAAAAGGGGATTCCGGTCATCTTTAACGCGGTGAATGACCCGGTTGCGGCAAAGCTTGCCGTATCAAGCACACAGCCTATGGAGGGCATTACCGGCGTGAGCGACGAGCTGCCGGTGGAGGATCAGCTAAAGCTCATCCGTGCGGTGCTGCCCGAAGCAAAAACCATTGGGATTCTCTATACCACCAGTGAGGCAAACAGTGTCAGTACCATTCAAATTTACAAGGACTTAGCGCCCAAATACGGGTTTGAAATTTTGGAAAAGGGCATTACCAAGCAGGCGGAAATTCCGCAGGTGATGGATGTTTTGCTGCCCGAGGTGGACTGCATCAGCAATATGACCGACAACACTGTGGTTTCAGGGCTGGGCGTCATGCTGGAAAAAGCAAATGCCCAAAATATCCCGATTTTTGGCTCGGAGGAAGAGCAGGTGCAAAAGGGATGTATCGCGTCGGCCGGCCTGGACTATGTGGAACTGGGCGAAATGGCAGGCGTGATGGCGGCAAGGGTGCTGCGCGGGGAGGATATTTCCACCATCCCATTTGAAAAAGTGCAGCAGAGTAAAATTACCGTCAACCAGGAAGCGGCATCCGCGCTTGGCATTTCCCTTCCAGACGATGTTTTGGCACAGGCAGAATAAGTGTAATGCCGGCGGCAAAATAGGCCGCCGGTCTGATTTTTTTAGATAGGAGTAAAAACGATGGAAGCATTGGCGGCTTTTTTGTCCGGCCATGCGGCCTTTGGGCTGGTGGCAGGCATTTTAGAGCAGGGGCTCATTTTTGGCATTATGGCGCTGGGCGTTTACATCAGCTATAAAATATTGGATTTCCCTGACCTTTCGGTGGACGGCACCTTCCCGCTGGGCGCAGCGGTTGCCACCCGCATGATTTTGTCGGGGCAAAACCCATGGCTGAGCTTGCTGGCCGCATTTTTTGCGGGCGCGGCTGCCGGGTGCCTGACGGGTTTTTTCAACGTCAAACTCAAAATTAAAGACCTTCTTTGCGGTATTTTGGTGATGACGCTGCTCTATTCCGTCAACTATCGGATTGCCGGTGCGCCTAACCAGTTTTTTATGGGGGCCGACACCATCTTTTCCCAGGTAAACGGCCTGTTTGGCAGCCTTCCGCGTGCGCTCTCGCCTTACATGGCGCTTTTGGTAGCATTTGTGATTACGCTTTTGGCAAAGTATGTGCTAGACTGGTATTTAAGCACAAAATCCGGATTTTTACTGCGCAGCGTGGGAGACAACCCCGGCCTGGTGGTAACGCTTGCGCAAAGCCCCGGAAAAATCAAGGTGATTGGGCTTGCTATTTCCAATGGCCTGGTGGCGCTTGCCGGTGCGGTGAGCTGCCAGCGCAATGTACAGTTTGACATTTCCTCGGGCACCGGCACCATTGTGATGGGGCTTGCGGCGGTGATTATCGGTACCACAGTGTTTCAAAAGCTCAAGTTTATGCGCATCACATCCGCTGTGCTTGTGGGTATGGTAGTGTATAAGGCGTGTATTACCATTGCGATTAGTTTGGGGCTGCAGTCGTCCGATATGAACATGGTCATCACCATTTTGTTTGTGCTCACGCTTGTATTAAACGATTTTTTTGCGAAAAAAAGGAGGGTGGGCAATGCTTGAACTGCAACACATTGACAAAACCTTTTTTCGCGGCACGGTAAATGAAAAAGTGCTGTTTGACAATTTTAATTTGACCGTGGCAGATGGACAGTTTGTTTCAGTGGTGGGCAGCAACGGTTCGGGAAAAACCACGCTGTTAAACATTGTTTCAGGCGATATGCCTATTGACGGCGGCACCATAGCGCTAAACGGGCAGCCTTTAAACCGGCTGCGCAATTTTAAGCGGGCGCGGCACATTGCCCGCGTGTTTCAGGATCCGGCTATGGGCACCTGCCCGTCTATGACCATTTTTGAAAATCTGTCGGTTGCCGATAACAAATTAAAAGCCTATAACCTCACCGGCGGGCTCAATCTCAAACGCAAGGAATTTTACCAGCAGCAGCTTGAGCAGCTGGGGCTGGGGCTGGAAAACCGGCTGGACACCCGTGCGGCCAACCTTTCCGGCGGGCAGCGGCAGGCGCTGGCGCTCATCATGGCCACCATGGTTCCGCCAGATTTGCTGCTTTTAGATGAACACACTGCCGCGCTGGATCCCAAATCGGGCGATATTGTGATGGAGCTGACGCAAAAGATTGTAGAAAGCATGCACATTACCACGCTGATGGTGACGCACAATCTGCGCTATGCGGCAAACTTCGGCGACCGTGCGGTGATGATGCACGAGGGAAATATTGTGCTGGATGTGGCGGGGGAAGACAAAAAGAATACTGCCATTGACGACTATTTAAAACTGTTTAACGAAATCAGCATTGAATGCGGGAACTAAACCAAAGCGGCTTTTGACAGGCCGCTTTTATTTTTGCCGTTTTTGGGAAATACTTAGGTAAAACCAAAAAGGAGCGGATAGCATGCACGAGAGCATTTGGAGCAGTGCATTGGGGCAAACTTCCCAAAATATACTGGACGGCGATATCAAAACCCAAGTGGCAGTGGTAGGCGGCGGCCTTGCGGGAATTTTAACGGCACATTTTTTAAAGCAGGCCGGTATAGACTGTGTGGTGCTGGAGGCCGACCGGGTTGGCGCGGGGATAACCAAAAATTCCACGGCAAAAATCACCTCCCAGCACGGCGCAATATATTACAATTTGACAAAGGATGTGTCCAAAGAAGCAGCGGCGCAGTATTACCGTGCAAACCAGCAGGCGTTAAGCGTGTATCGGGAGATGTGCAAGCCGATGGAGTGCGATTTTTTGGATGCGGATAATTACGTCTTTTCCCGGACAGACCGGGAAAGCATGGAGCGGGAGGCAGAGGCCGCACAGGCCATTGGCGCAGAGGCGGAATTTACCGAGCATACAGAACTCCCGTTTGCGGTTGCGGGGGCAGTGAAATTTCCAAATCAGGCACAGTTTCATGTGATCAAATTTTTAAACGCGGCTGTAAACGGCCTCACCGTTTACGAGCACACCATGGCAAAAAAAATAGAGGACGGCTGTGTTTATACAAACCGCGGCAAGGTGGCTGCCGACGCGATTGTAGTGGCAACGCACTTTCCGATTTTAAATTCCAAGGGTATGTATTTTGCAAAAATGTACCAGCAGCGTTCTTATGTGCTGGCGTTAAACCAGGTGCCGCCACTGTCCGGTATGTATATTGACCAGGCGCAAAACGGGCATTCATTCCGAAGCTACGGGGATTTTCTCTTACTTGGCGGTGAAAGCCATCGGACGGGAAAGCAAAGCGGCGCCTATGATGCGCTCAAACGTGCGGCAAACACGCTGTATCCGGATGCCAAAATCGCATATGAATGGTCTACGCAAGACTGTATGACGCTGGATAAGATTCCCTATATCGGCCGGTATTCCAGACAAGACGACAACCTTTATGTTGCCACGGGATTTAACAAGTGGGGCATGACGTCTTCTATGGCGGTGGCGTTGCTGTTAAAGGATTTGATTTGCGGCAAGGAAAATGAATTTGCTACACTGTTTGACCCACACCGCGGGATGCTCAAAAAACAGCTTGCCATCAATTTGGGCGAGAGTGTAAAAAACTTGCTCACGCCAACGCCCAGGCGCTGCCCCCACTTGGGCTGTGCCTTAAAGTGGAACCCGCAGGAGCACAGCTGGGATTGCCCCTGTCATGGGTCGAGGTTTGGCGAGGATGGGCGAATCATTGATAACCCGGCCCTTCATAGCGCAAAAGTCAAATAATATTGGTTGACTTTTCGCCTTTGCCGTGATAGAATTTTTTTGTGGAAGAAAATGACAGGAGTTTGTGAGGTGCGGGAATGATTTTAAGAAGCGAAACGGGGCTTTTGGACAGCGAAATTTATGCTGGATTAAAAGAATCTATTGCGGGAAAGCAGCTAAAAAAAGTGCTGCTGCTGCCGCCCGATTTTACCCGGATGTATTCGGGCGCGGGAAAGATTGCCGCCATGTATTACGACATGTTAAAAGACACCTGCGAGGTGGACATCCTGCCCGCGCTGGGCACGCATGAGCCCATGACAAAAGAGGAGTGCCTAAAATTTTTTGGCCCCGAAGTGCCGTTTGAACGTATTTTGGTGCACAACTGGCGCACCGATGTGGTAAAGCTTGGCGAGGTGCCGGCGGAATTTGTAAAAGAGGTGTCAGAGGGGCTGGTGGACAGTGCGATTGATGTGGAGGTCAACCACCGCATTGTGGACCGTTCCTACGACCTCATTATTTCCATCGGACAGGTGGTGCCCCACGAAGTGGTGGGCATGGCCAACTATTCCAAAAATATCTTTGTGGGCTGCGGGGGCAGCAGTATGATTAACAGCTCGCACATGCTGGGCGCGTTTTATGGCATGGAGCGGGTGATGGGCAAGGATTTTTCGCCGGTACGGCGGGTGTTTGACTATGCCGAGACGCACTTTTTAAAGGATGTGCCGCTTCTCTATGTGCTCACTGTGACCACAAACCGGGGCGACGATGTGTTTTTGCACGGGCTATACATTGGCCGGGAACGCGAGTTTTTTGAGCATGCGGTCAAAATGAGCCAGGAGAAAAACCTCACCTATGTGGAAAAACCGCTTAAAAAAGTGGTGGTGTACTTAGACGGCCGTGAGTTTAAAAGCACCTGGCTGGGAAACAAAGCCATTTACCGCACGCGTATGGCGATTGCGGACGGCGGCGAGCTCATTGTGCTTGCGCCGGAGGTCAAAAAATTTGGCGAGGATATGGAAAACGACAAGCTCATCCGGAAATACGGCTATGTGGGCCGGGAGGCTGTGCTCAAACTCACGGAAAAAAATGAGGATTTGCAAAAGAACCTGTCTGTTGCGGCACATCTCATCCACGGGTCGTCCGACGGGCGGTTTCGCATTACGTACGCGGCAAAAAAGCTCTCAAAAGAAGAGGTGGAGGGCGTGAATTTTCACTATATGGACTATGACGAGGCGGCAGAGCGCTATGACATCACAAAGCTCATAGACGGCTATAACACGCTCATAGACGGGGAGGAGATTTTTTACATCTCCAACCCTGCGTTGGGGCTTTGGAGCTGCAAAAACCGATAACATATAAGAAAGATGGGTGAAACAGCTTGAAATTAATCGATTTGCACACACATTCTGTAAAATCGGACGGCTCCATGCAGCCGGCTGAAGTGGTGCGCCATGCGAAACAAAATGGGCTTAGCGCCATTGCACTCACGGACCACGACAACATGGACGGCGTGCAGGAGGCCATGGAGGAAGGAAAAAATATCGGCTTAGAAGTGGTGCCGGGCGTGGAGCTCTCGGTACAGTCGGCCACAGAAACCCATATTTTGGGATATGACATCGACATTCACAACGACGTACTCATAAAGACGCTGGAGGAGGCCAAACAGGTGCGTAAAAACCGCAATGCCGAAACCAGCCGGAAGCTTCGCGAAATTGGGTTTGACGTCTCGGTGGAGGAAGCGGAGGCCATTGCGCCAAACGGCGTGGTGGGCCGCGCGCACTTTGCCAAAGTGATGGTGCAAAAGGGCATGGTAGGCTCGGTAAAAGAGGCGTTTGACCGCTATTTGGCAAATGGCCGGCCGGCCTATTCGTCCACGCAGCTTTTAACGCCGGAGGAAGGCGTGCAGCTCATTCAAACTGCGGGCGGCAAGGCATTTGTGGCGCATTTGCACCTCATCCGGTTAGAGGATGACGCATTGATTGCCTTTTTAAAACGGCTGCAAAAGGTGGGGCTCTCAGGCGTGGAGGGATATTACACGGAATACACCCCCGAAATGCAGGAGAAATACCAAAATATAGCACAAAATTTGGGACTCAAAATTTCCGGCGGCACGGATTTTCACGGCGAAATGAAGCCGCATATTGCCATTGGGCGCGGGCTGGGCAATTTGGAAATTCCCTATTCGGTATTAGAGCAAATCCGGGCATAGCGATTAAAAAAGGAGGCATATCCCATGCGAAATGCGGCACAACCACTCATTGACATGCAAAAAACCACAGAGTTTTTAGTCTGTATCGACTCGGACGGCTGTGTGTTTGACACCATGGAGGTCAAACACAAGGAGTGTTTTACACCCAATTTTATCAATTATTTTAACTTGCAGTCCGTTTCCAAATATGCGCGGGAGGCGTGGGAATATGTAAACCTCTATTCCAAATCCCGTGGTACCAACCGGTTTCCGGCGCTTGTTGAAACACTGGAGCTGCTTTCTTTGCGGCATGAAGTAAAAAAGCGCGGCTACAAACTGCCGGACCTTGCGCCGCTCAAAAATTGGATTGCCGGTGAGACTAAGCTTGGGAATCCTGCGCTTGAGGCTTATGTGGCAGCAGGGCACAAGGAGGAAATTTTGCAGGAAACGCTTGCATGGTCAACTGCTGTCAATGACACTGTGGCAAGCCTGGTGCGGGGTGTGCCGCCGTTCCCTTGCGTGGTGGAAAGCCTTCAGAAAATGCAGGGCCGCGCGGATGTCATTATCGTGTCTCAAACGCCGAATGACGCGCTGGTGCGGGAATGGAAAGAGCACGGCATTGACCGGTATGTGCGTGTGATTGCAGGGCAGGAAATGGGCACGAAAGCGGAGTGCATTGCATTTGCCAAGGCGCACGGCTATGCCGATGACCATGTGCTCATGATTGGAGACGCCCCGGGCGATTACAATGCCGCAAAACAAAACCAGGCACTGTTTTTCCCCATCAATCCCGGTTCGGAAGAACGCGCATGGCAGCAGTTTTTGGACGAGGCATTTGACAAATTTACCAGCTTGCAGTATAAAGGCGCTTATCAGGACGGCTTGATTGCAGCATTTGACGCTTGTTTGCCGGATACGCCGCCTTGGGAAACGAAATAAATAAAAAAGGAGAGGTTTATGTGAAAAAAGCGGATATTGGTTTGATTGGCCTTGCGGTGATGGGGGAAAACCTTGTCATGAATATGGAGAGCAAGGGGTTTACGGTTGCGGTGTATAACCGCACGCCGGAAAAGGTGCAGCGGTTTTTGGAAGGCCGCGCAAAAGGTAAAAACATCATCGGTACATACTCCATCGAGGAGCTGGCGGCCAATTTGGAAAAGCCGCGCAAGGTGATGCTCATGGTCAAGGCCGGCCAGCCGGTGGACGATTTTATTGAAAAGGTCATCCCGCATTTAGAGCCGGGTGACATTATCATAGACGGCGGGAATTCCCATTTCCCCGATACAGCCCGCCGCACCAAGTATGTGGAGAGCAAGGGGCTTCTGTACATCGGCACCGGCGTTTCGGGCGGGGAAGAGGGCGCGCTCAAAGGCCCCAGCATGATGCCGGGCGGTTCGCCTGCGGCATGGCCGTATGTAAAACCCATTTTCCAGTCCATCTGCGCCAAGGTGGAGGACGGCTCCCCCTGCTGCGACTGGGTGGGAGAGGGCGGCGCCGGCCATTTTGTGAAAATGGTGCATAACGGGATTGAATACGGCGATATGCAGCTCATCTGTGAGGCCTATCAGCTCATGCGCGACTATCTTCATATGAGTGCGGACGAAATGCACACGGTGTTTGCCGAGTGGAACAACCAGGAGCTCGACAGCTATCTGATTGAAATTACCAGAGATATTTTGGCTTATAAAGACACAGACGGCGCACCCATTGTGGACAAAATTTTGGATACGGCGGGGCAAAAGGGCACCGGGAAGTGGACCGGAATTGCCGCGCTGGACGAAGGCGTGCCCTTGACGCTCATTGGCGAAGCGGTATTTTCCCGCTGCTTGAGCGCCATTAAGGAGGAACGGGTGGAGGCCTCTAAAATCCTCACCGGCCCGAAACCGGAATTCCATGGGGACAAACAGGCGTTTATAAATGACATCAAAGATGCGCTGTACGCGGCAAAAATTGTGTCCTACGCACAAGGGTACACGCTCATGCGGGCGGCGGCCAAAACCTATGGCTGGAATTTAAACTATGGCGGCATTGCGCTTATGTGGCGGGGGGGATGTATCATCCGCAGCGTCTTTTTGGGTAAAATCAAAGAGGCGTTTGACAACAACCCGGCGCTTACCAATTTGCTGCTGGACCCGTATTTTAAAGACATTATCACAAATGCGCAGGCAGGCTGGAGAAGGGTGTTAGCGGCGGCGCTTACCAATGGGATTCCCGTGCCGGCAATGACCACGGCGCTCTGCTATTTTGACGGCTACCGGTGCGCAAACCTTCCCGCAAACCTCTTACAGGCACAGCGCGACTATTTCGGTGCGCACACCTATGAGCGCTTAGACCAGCCGCGCGGCAAATTTTTCCACACCAATTGGACCGGGCACGGCGGCGATACGGCGGCGTCTACTTATATTGTATAACACAAAAAGCAGCGGCCGGACTGGCCGCTGCTTGTTTCCTGCAAAGAGATTGACTTTTTTTAGAAACAGGAGTATGATAAAAAACTGGGTTATGCAAATTTGCTTGTATTTGGGTGAAAAACATGGGGAAAAAACTGCTGTTTGTGCTAAATCCCTTTTCGGGAAAAGCACAGATTAAACACAATCTTTTAAAAATTATCGATACCTTTGTAAAAGCTGGATGGGAGGTAACCGTGCATCCCACACAAGAGCGGCTGGATGCGTATGAGACCATCCGCACGCGTGCGCACGACTATCAGATGGTGGTGGTTTCAGGCGGCGACGGCACCTTAAACGAAGGGGTACGGGGGCTGATGGAGATCAAAAAAGAGATGCGCCCGGACTTGGGCTATATCCCAGCCGGCACAGTCAATGATTTTGCCAGCAGCTTTAACATCCCTAAAAACATGGCGGAAGCGGCAAAAAATATTGTGGAGGGCGCACCGCTTTCCTGTGATGTTGGAAAATTCGGTGACGAATATTTCACTTATGTGGCGGCGTTCGGTGCGTTTACCGACGTGCCCTATGAAACCTCCCAGCAGTTTAAAAACCTGTTTGGATACGCGGCCTATGTGATGGAGGGCATCAAACGGCTGGCGTCCATCCGCTCCTGCCATGTGACGGCGGAGTATGACGGCAACACGGTGGAGGGAGATTTTATATTTGGCATGGTATCCAACACCACCTATGTGGCAGGCATGAAATACAATCCTGATTTTGAAATTTCCTTAAACGACGGCCTGTTTGAAGTGGTGCTCATCAAAATGCCGTCCAATCCAATTGAATTTCAGCTCACCATTACAGAGCTCTTGCGGCAGGATGTTTCATCTGCGCATTTTGTGGCGTTTAAAACGGCAAACATCCGATTTTGGTCAGAGGAGGCAATCACCTGGACGCTGGACGGGGAGTTTGGCGGCGCGCATCAAGAAATTGAAATTCAGAACAAACAAAACGCAGTGCGGTTTATCACCCGCGGCTTTGCCCAGGATGGGGAATTGGAGTAAACATATCCTAAAACCACAAAAAAGGCGGAGCGCACTCCAGCCTTTTTTGTGGTTTATTAAGATTTACTTATGGAGGATACGTTTGTATCTGTTACCATTAAACACCAATTGCGTGAAAGATATGTGAAAACACGGTGAGAATTTAAAAAAACTTGGAGGCCAATATGAAAGACAATCGAAATATTGCAGAAGGAAGGCCCATTCCAGACGAGGGATACTGCGACCAGCCGTATATTGTGATTGCGGACGACGGCGCATGGGTGTGTGTGATGACCACGGGCAAAGGGGAAGAGGGCGAGGCAGGGCAGCATATTGTGTCTATGAGAAGTACTGACCAGGGCAAAACCTGGTGTGATATTGCGGACATTGAAAGCGCCAAGGCGCCGGAATCTTCCTGGGTGACGCCATTTAAAACGCCATATGGCAGGATTTATGCGTTTTACACCTTCAACGGCGACAATCTGCGCAAGGTAATTGGCGAGGGGACATATGCGCAAAACCGCGTGGACACGCTGGGGTATTACGCATTTAAATATTCCGATGACAACGGCCTTAGCTGGTCAGAAGAGCGGCGTTATATCCCGGTGCGGGAGTTTGCAATCGACCGCAACAACCCCTATGGCGGAAAGGTGCGTTTTTTCTGGAGCGTGTCCAAGCCCATTTTGTGCGACGGTGTATTTTATGTGGGGCTTTCTAAGGTGGGCAGCTTTGGGTATGGATTTATGGAGAGCTCGGAAGGGGTAATCATCAAAAGCGACAACCTCCCTTATGAAAAGGATCCGGACAAGCTGCGTTTTGAAACGCTGCCGGATGGCGACGTTGGACTCAAAAGCCCCATTGGGCCGGTTTCTGACGAACACAACATCACCTGCCTTTCCGACGGGAGTTTATACTGTGTATTCCGCACCATTGAAGGGCACAACTGCGAAACATACAGCCGGGACGGCGGGCACACCTGGACCAAGCCGGACTATGTGCGGTATGCCGATGGGCGCAGGATGAAACATCCGCGCGCGGCAAATTTTGTGCGCCGGTATGAAAACGGCAATTACACGCTTTGGTTTCACAACCATGGCGGCAAGTGGTATGAAGACCGCAACCCGTGTTTTTTGTCGGGCGGCGTGGAACAAGATGGCCGTATTTTGTGGTCGCAGCCTGAAATTGTACTCTATGATGACAACCCCTACACGCGGATCAGTTACCCGGACTTTTTAGAGGACGCGGGGAGCTATTACATATCGGAAACGCAAAAATCGGTTGCGCGTGTGCATCCGGTAGACCCTTCTTTGCTTGCGGGCATGTGGGACATGCAAGGTGCGGCGCCGATTTGTGCGGACAGCCTGCTGGCATCGGGCAAGGGCGACTGCAAACTGCCGCCGCTGCCTGTGTTTTTAGATCAAAACGGCAGTTTTACGCGGGAAGGCTTTAGCTTGGTATTTACCATTTCGAAATCAGCGCTTGCAAAAGACGGCGTGTTGTTTGACAGCACTGCCCCAGATGGGAGCGGCTTTTTGGTTTTGGTGAAGCAAAAAAAGGTCACCATCTCCCTGTGCGACGGCCGCAGCGTGTGCGCGTGGGACAGCGATACGATAGACGTACAGGAAACAAATCACGTCGCCATCATTGTGGACGGCGGCCCGCACATTATATCATTTGTGGTAAACGGCGTGTTTTGTGACGGCGGGGAGGAACGCCAGTTTGGATTTGGGCGGTTTTCACCCGATTTGCGCCATGCAAACGGTACGGATACTTTAAGGGTGTCAAACCGTGTAGCGCAATTTTGGCTGTACGGCCGCGCGGTAAAAACGTATGAAGCTGTTTCTGATTTCCAGTTCCGGCTGTAAGAGGAAAGGGTCTATCTTTTGGGATGGGCCTTTTTTTATTTCCAAAATTTTTATGCAGTTTGGTGTGCATATTGCCCGCTGGTTTGGTCATAATAAAACTGTAACGCGGGCGGCGGAAAAAGTGAATCCAGCTTTTGGCCGCAAAGTGTGGAAGCCATTGTATTTCCTATAAAAATGGGAATTTTTTATGGAAATATATTGACACGCCAAAGAGATTGTGTTATCCTAATATGGCAGTTTTGATTGATCAATCGGCAGTGTGTTAACCACTGTTCGGATAACAAACTTTATGCATGCGGGCGTGGCGGAATTGGCAGACGCGCTAGACTTAGGATCTAGTGTCCACGACGTGGGGGTTCAAGTCCCTCCGCCCGCACCATACCGAGTGTTCTTACAGGACTTAAAGGGTTCTGTATAGCACTCGGTTTTTTATTTGCTTTTCAGCTTGCACAGGCGGCATAGTGAACGTCTACCCCTTGCCTTGTATGTAC
>JAJXRJ010000035.1 GCA_021629085.1 Oscillospiraceae bacterium
GTGTAAATGTGGATACCATCCACGCCATTTGCCAAAAGATCAATAATCTGGTCGGTTGCAAACGCAATCCCTGCTTCCCGCATGGCAGCAGGATTGTCGCCGTAGCGCTCCAGTATTTTTTTCAGTTTCTTTGGAATGGACGCGCCGGACAGCGTGCACATTTTTTCAATCTGTGACTGGCGGGTAACCGGCATAATACCGGCAATCACCGGGATTTTTACATCCATAAAATACAGTTTTTCCAAAAAGTCGTAAAAGCACTGGTTATCAAAGAAAAACTGTGTCATCAAATAATCACATCCGGCGTCTACCTTTTCTTTGATAAATTTGATATCCGCATTGCGGTCGGGGTTTTCCACGTGGCCTTCCGGATAGCACGCCGCGCCAATGGAAAAGCCGCCGTGCGCTTTAATGAGGGATATCAGATCCACCGCATGGTGAAAATGCGCCGGGGATGGGAAATCAGTACAGTCTTGCGGAATATCCCCCCGCAGGGCAAGAATATTCTCGATGCCATTTTGCTCTAGATGATCAAGCGTATCTGCAATGTGCGTCCGCGTGGATGAAACGCAGGTTAAGTGCGCGACGGCAGGAATGTGGTGCTCCTTTTGGATGTGCACTGTGATATCCGCCGTTTTTTTATTGGTGGAGCCGCCGGCACCGTATGTAACACTGATAAAATCTGGCGCAAAGCCGGAAAGATGGTCAAGTGTTTGATAGATATTTAAAATATCGCCCTCTTTTTTGGGTGGGAATACCTCAAATGAAAAGGTGGGGGCTTTGGATTTGAGCATGGTTTGAATGTTCACAGCAAATCCTCCTTCCAAAACAGTCTATTTTATTAATATACCGCAAATTAAGCAATTTGTCAATATCTGTTTATGAGGCGATTGCTTTTGCATTATGTAAACCAAACATTCGATTATCCACAGGCTGTTACACAACTGTAACATTGAAAATTGGGTTATGCACAGGGTTATCCACTTTATCCACAGACGTTTTTTACAAACTTTTTATAATTTTTTTGTAACAAACATTGATATTTATGAAAGAAAACACTTGAAAATCACTGACAGTTAGCGTATAATACAAATATATATGTCCATTACCAGAAAGGAACGATATACGCATGAACCTATACAAGCTTAGGGAAATGACATCGCAGCAAAAGGACTTTTTACTCCGGCGTGCAGAGCTGGATATCACACAATACATAAAAACTGCCACCGATGTTGCATATGATGTAAAGGCACGCAAAGACGCGGCAGTGTTGGAATACACAGAAAAGTTTGACCATGTTGCACTTTCAAAAGATGCAATTAAAGTGCGGCCGGAGGAAATAGAAGCCGGGTATGCGCGTTTAGATCAAAAGGTGCGCGACGCAATTTGTTATGCAGCGGGAAACATCCGGGCATTTCATGAAAAGCAAATGCCGGAGGATATGTGGTTTACACACGTAGACCGCGGGCTGATGGTGGGGGAGAAGGTGACGCCCATTGTGGATGTGTGCCTGTATGTGCCGCGCGGCAAGGGGAGTTTCCCGTCAGTGCTGCTCATGCTGGGGATTCCGGCACTGGTTGCAGGTGTGCCAAACATTGTAGTGGTCACGCCACCCAATGAACAGGGAAATGTGGACGACGCTATTTTAGCAGCTGCAAAAATTATCGGTATTACGGAAATTTATAAAGTGGGGGGGATTCAGGCGGTTGCGGCAGCGGCGTTTGGCACCGAAACCATCCCCAAATGCCACAAAATCATTGGGCCGGGCAATGCGTATGTCACTGCGGCCAAACGCGTGCTCAGCAGCTATATTGACGTCGGCCTGCCTGCCGGCCCCAGTGAATGCATTATTTTAGCGGATGAGTATGCAGACCCGCACAAGGTTGCGCTGGACATGATGATTGAAGCGGAACATGGGCCGGACTCGGCGGCGCTTTTGGTGACGCACAGCCAGGCGTTGGTGGACAAGGTTGTGCCCATTGTGGAGGCACAGCTTACAAAACTTTCCGAAAAACGCCGCTCATTTGTTGAAACCAATTATGCGACCTATGGCGGTATTGTTGTGACAGAGTCTCTGGAAGAATCTGTGGCGTTTGTCAACGACTATGCGCCAGAGCACATGGAGGTTATGACGCAAAAGCCGTTTGAAACACTTGCCGATATTAAAAATGCAGGTGAAATCCTTTTGGGTGACTATACGCCGGTGACACTCTGCAACTTTTTGCTGGGCCCTAACGCTATTTTGCCGACGGGCGGGTTTGCAAAGACCTATTCCAGTGTTTCGGTGTTTGACTTTATCAAGCGTTCCTCTGTTGGGTATGCGTCAAAAGAAGGGTTTGAACGCGTGCGTGAAAATGCCTATCTGTTTGCGACTGCAGAGGGCTTTGAAACGCACGGGCTGGCTGTGAAAGAACGAAATTAGCGAAGTTTGGAGAATGCGATGAACGATATTTTAGTAACGCGGAAAACGACGGAATCCAATATATCTGTAAGGCTGGATTTTAGCGGTATTGCATCCGATTACCGCAAGCGTATTAACACCGGCATTTTATTTTTAGACCACATGATTGAGCAACTGGTTTGGCGCAGTGAAATCACCATAGACACCAGTGTCAGCTTAGACCGGTTTCACCTCTCCCATGTCATTTGCGAAGATTTGGGCATCACGATGGGAAAGGCCTTTTTAAAGGCGGTGCGCGATAATTTAGACAATGGCATTGCGGGGTATGGCTTTGGCGTCGGCATCATTGACGAGGCAAAGGCAAGTGCAGCCATCAGCTTTGAAGAGCGGGCTTATCTTGATTTTGATGACCATGGAGTGGCGATTCCGCAAACGGTAGAGGGCATGGCCAGTGAAGATTTGATTACCTTTTTGGACGGTTTTGTGCAGGGCGCGCGGTGTACGCTGCATTTGGATTTGGATAAAGGGCAAAATGGACACCACATTTGGGAAGCGGCGTTTCGAAGCTTTGGCATTTGCCTAAAAGAGGCCATGACACTTGTAGCGTCCCGAAAAAGCCGGACAAGCGGTGTGGCTGGGAAAATTGAATTTACCATAAAATGAGGAGGCGCGGCATTGCACACGCTTGCCAAAAACAGCTTTTTGCGTAAGTTTGACAAAATCGTATTTGACATGGACGGTGTGATAACCAGCGAGCAAACCTATTGGGATATTGTGGCGCTCACTGTTTACGAAATGCTTTTGAGCAGCCGCTATTTTGGAACAGAGGCATTTGATGCGGCCGCCGCTGCAGCTCAAAAAAACAAAATCCGCAAAGCCGTATTTTGCGATGACGCGGCAATTTTTGCCGCCAAAAATATTGGCGTCAATTCCAACTGGGATTTTGCCTATATATTGCTGGGGCTTTTGGCGAAGCACAAGACATATGCGGCGGTTTTAGCGTATTTGCAAGCGTTTGACGATGGCGTTGACCAGCTTTATGAAGCGGCGGCAGAGGGGCTTGTTTCTGCATTTGACGTGCCGCACATGGCTGCAAGGCGGTGCGGCGATATTTGGAACCAGGTGGTCGACTGCTTTCAGGCCTGGTATGAGGGCCGCAATGGGAAGCCTGCCATGGCAGACCAGGAAGTTCCGCTTTTGGACAATGAAAAACTGCATATTTTATTTGGCGCACTAAAAGGCGCTGGCATCAAGCTGGCGATTGCAACTGGCCGGCCTGGGCGGGAAATGCGTGCGCCGCTAAGGCTTTGGAATATGGAGCAGTATTTTGAAGCGGACGGGATGATTTCCTACGACGACGTGCAGCGCGCACAAGCTCTGGCAGATGAAAACGGGATTTTGATTGCGCTTGCAAAACCGCATCCGTATTGCTTTCTAAAGGCGGTTTTAGGATGCGACTACGACGATTTTAAGATTATCCAAAATGAATACGCCATTACAGAGCCAGTGCTTGTTGTGGGCGACGCTGGAGCGGATATTCTTGCCGCCAAACAGGCTGGATTTGCGTTTTTGGGCGTGCTTTCCGGTGCGGATGCTGACAATGCGCGCCGGTGTTTTAAGGAACAGGCAGCTGACTATGTGTTTGATGACTTAACTTGTTTGCTTTCGGAGGTGGCGACATGACAATCAAAACGCCGTTTACTGTGACGGATGCGGCAAAGCTTCGTGCAGGGGATGCCTGTACCATCAGCGGCTACATTTACACTGGGCGCGACGCGGCGCACAAACGGATGTGCGAAGCGCTTGCAAACGGCCAACCGCTTCCGTTTGATATTAAAAACCAGATTCTTTACTATGTTGGCCCCTGCCCAAAACGCGACGGGGAAGTGATTGGTTCTTGCGGGCCCACCACCAGCGGCCGGATGGATGCGTATGCGCCGGCGCTGATTTGCCGCGGACTGACAGGGATGATTGGCAAGGGGCTGCGAAACCGCGCGGTGGTGGATGCAATGGTGGAGCACGGTGCGGTGTATTTCGGCGCCATTGGCGGCGCGGGTGCGCTTTTGGCACAGCATGTGAAAACCTGCGAAACCGTCGCATATGAGGACTTGGGAACCGAGGCCATTCACCGGCTATATGTGGAAGATTTCCCAGTTACCGTCATCATCGACGCACACGGGAATGATTTATACAAAATAGGGAAAACTAATTTTATTGCATCACAAATTTAACTTTTTAGGAGGAAAAAACGATGGCTAGCATTACAAAAGATACGATTATTGCAGATGTTTTGAGGATTGACCCCGGCACGGCACCCTTCTTTTTTGAAATTGGGATGCACTGTCTGGGATGCCCTTCTGCTTCCGGTGAATCGGTGGAAGAGGCTTGTGCAGTTCACGGCGTGGATGCAGATGCGCTGGTGGAAAAAATCAACGCTTATTTGGCGGATAAGTAAAAACCGCCAGATTTGGCGGGCTGTTTGCTTTTTGCACACATAAAGGAGGAATATTTTCATGCCAACGAAAGTTGTCATCGGCGCGCAGTGGGGGGATGAAGGCAAGGGTAAAATTGTTGACATCTTAGCCGGCGCGTCCGATGTTGTCGTGCGCTCTCAGGGCGGAAACAACGCCGGCCACACTGTCGAAGCGGACGGCGTCCAGTATAAACTCCATCTCACGCCTTCGGGAATTATCAATCCCGGCACGCTCTGTATCATTGGGAACGGCGTTGTGGTAGATCCGTCCGTGCTGCTTGCGGAAATCGATATGCTGACAGAAAAAGGCGTCAGCACCGACCTTTTACGCGTAGATTTGCGTGCGCATGTCATTCTTCCATATCACATTGTTTTGGACGGCCTGTCTGAACAGGCGCGCGGCGCGTCGGACATCGGCACCACCAAACGCGGTATTGGCCCTTGCTATATGGACAAGGCAGAGCGGAGCGGCATCCGGATTTGTGATTTGTTAAACCCAGAGCTCTTTGCAAAAAAAGTGCGGGAAAATGCGGCGCTAAAAAACAAAATCATTGTCAATGTTTACGGCGGTGAGCCGGTGGATGCAGAGGAAATCATCCGTACATATGCAGAATATGCAAAGCGGATTGCGCCCTATGCGGCAGATACCTCTGTGCTTTTGTTTAACGCGATTAAAGCCGGGAAAAAGGTGCTGTTTGAAGGTGCACAGGGCACACTTTTGGATCTCGACCTTGGCACCTATCCCTTTGTCACTTCGTCCCATCCCATTTCAGGGGGCGTGTGCGTTGGCACTGGCATCGGGCCAACCATGATTGATGAGTGCATCGGCGTGGTGAAAGCCTACACCACCCGGGTTGGCAAAGGCCCGTTTCCCACCGAACTCAACGATGCAACCGGCGATACCATCCGCAACCGTGGAAATGAATTTGGCACTACCACTGCGCGTCCGCGCCGCTGCGGCTGGTTTGATGCAGTCATTGTCAAATTTGCTGTGCGTACCAGCGGATTAACTGGGCTTGCAGTAAACAAAATGGATACGTTAAGCGGCCTTGGAACACTCAAAATCTGTGTTGCATATAAAAAGGGCGATACGATTATTGACGAGTTCCCGCCCAGTTTAGAGGAGCTTGCGCTGTGCGAGCCGGTATATGAAGAGTTAGAAGGCTGGGAGGGCGACATTTCCCACATTCGCTCTTATGAGGATTTACCTATGAATGCCAAGCGTTACATAGACCGCATTGAAGAGCTTTGCGGGTGCAAAGTGCTGACGGTGGGCATCGGCCCGGACAGAGAACAGAACCTGTCCAAATAAGGATATAAGAAAGGATGAGCGATGGTTCATCCTTTTTTGAACCGGCAATGTAAAAAGGGGGTTATGATGTGGCGGAAAAAACGTCGATTGATGTTCGAATTTATGGAAATGACTACACATTGGTTGGAACGGAAAGCGAAGAATACATACAAAAGGTTTGCTTTTTTGTGGACAAGCGGATGCGGGAAACAGCAAAGGGGAACAACAATTTAAGCACTGCCTCCATTGCCATCTTGTCTGCAGTCAACATTGCGGATGAATACCACAAAAACAAGGCGCTTTTGGACGAAACGCTTTCTGATTTGAAAAAATATAAAGAAGAGGCGTTTAGCCTCAAAAACCAAAACGTGGGATTAAAAAAGGAAAACGAGTTTTTAAAGGAAGAAATCCAATCGTTAAAAATTGAGCTGGCAAAACATGGAAAACTATAATATAGAACTTCTTTCGCCGGCAGGCAGCTTTGATGCGTTGATTGCGGCGGTAGAAAACGGCGCGGATGCAGTTTATTTGGGGGGCGCCGGGTTAAACGCACGGCGCGGTGCGGCAAATTTTTCAGATGCAGAGCTTATGCGCGCCATTGACTATGCCCATTTGCGGGGGGTAAAGGTATACATCACGGTCAACACACTGGTGCAGGACAGCGAGCTTTCGGAGGCATTTCGGTTTTTGTCGCTGTGTTACCGCGCGGGAGCCGATGCGTTGATTGTGCAGGACTTGGCAATTTTAAAGATGGTAAAACAGGCATTCCCCGACTTTGCTGTACACGCCAGCACGCAGATGACGCTTTGTTCTTTGGACGGTGTGAACGCCGCATATGATTTGGGGGTTTCCCGCGTGGTACTTGCGCGCGAGCTGAGCCGGGCGGAAATTGCGCATATTGCAAACAACACCAAAGCGGAGCTGGAGGTGTTTGTGCATGGTGCGCTTTGCGTGTGCTATTCCGGGCAATGCTTAATGAGCAGTCTCATTGGCGCGCGGAGCGGCAACCGCGGCGCGTGCGCACAGCCTTGCCGTCTGCCGTACAGCGGCTATGGCTATGACGGCGACAGGTTGTTTTCGGAGCGGTATCCGCTAAGCCCAAAAGATTTGTGCCTTGCAAAAAACATTGGCGAACTAAAATCCATGGGGATAAAAAGCCTAAAAATTGAGGGGCGCATGAAAAGCGCGGCGTATGTTGCCATTGTTACGCGTATTTACCGAAAATTGTGTGACGGAAAACCTGTTTCCGAGCAGGAGTTTCGGGATTTGCGTTCCATTTTTTCCAGAAGCGGCTTTACCTCTGCTTACTATGATGATAAAACCGGCGCGGATATGCTCAATTTTCATAAAAATAACGATGATGTATATAAACAGATTGACTCCAAACTGCTAAAGGCTGCGCAGACGCAGGAAAATACGCGGAAAATCCCGGTGGACGCATCGATGGAAATTTTGGCGGGCAAGCCGCCGTCGCTTATGTTATATGGACTGGGAGAAACTGTGTGCGTGACAGGTGAAAAACCGCCCGAATGCGCACAGCACGTAGCGCTGGATCAGAACCGGGTACGTGCACAGATAGAAAAGCTGGGCGATACGCCGTTTTGTTTGCAAAACTGCAAGATTGCTTTGGACGGCGGACTGTTTTTGCCGGCAGGCGAATTAAACCGTCTGCGCAGGGAAGGGGTAAATGCGCTATCTTCCGCCATTGTCCACCGCTCCAAGCGGGAATCAGACGCACAGTGGACAGCGGCCCCAACACATATAAAACCATATAGGACACCAAAGATGACAGCGGAAGTGCACACGCTTTTGCAGGCAAAGCTTGCATTAGAAGCGCAGTTTGCCCATATCTATGTGCCGTATGCGCTTTACTTTTCGGGCAAAACGTTTTTCGACCAGTTTCCTGAGCGGTTTGTGCTGATATATCCGCGGGTGATGCGGGACCGGTTTTCATTTCGAAGCGACATTGGGCTGCATGCAGTTTCAGTGTCCAATTTGGGCCAGCTGCGCACAGCGGATGGCAAGAAGGTATTTGGTGAGGCGGGGCTCAATGTAATGAATTCGCTTTCCGCCAAGGCGTATGCCGAGCTGGGGGTTGGCCGGTTGATGCTCTCGCACGAGCTCAATCTCAAGCAGATTGCGGCGCTCTCTTGTGATGTGGAGACAGAGGTGCTCGGATATGGAAAAATTCCGTTGATGGTCACGCAAAGCTGTATTTTAAAGGCTTTGTTAAAGAGCTGCAAATGCAAGCCGCAAGCATTTTTTGAGCTGTCTGACCGGATGGGCAAGCGATTCTCTGTGTTTGCCAATCAGGAAAACTGCACCAATACACTGTATAACTGCACGCCGGTTTGCATGTCTGATAAATTGGAGGAGTTAAAACGCTGTGGTGTAACATTTATCAGGCTTGCGTTTACAACCGAGACGCCCCAGGAGATGCAGCAGGTGCTAGCGCTTTATAGAACCGGGACACAGGCAACGTTTGCCTATACGCGGGGGCATTATTACCGCGGTGTTTGATAAGGAGAAAACCATGATAGAAGTAAAAGTGAAACGACTCTCAGACAATGTGGAACTGCCGTTTTATGCAACCAAAGGCGCGGCGGGTATGGACTTAAGGGCGCATTTGGCAGAGGATTTGACCATTCATCCGCTTGAGCGGGTAGCAGTGCCCACAGGCATTGCCATTGGCCTGCCAGGCGAAGCGTATGCGGCATTTATATTTGCGCGTTCCGGCATGGCCTTAAAGCATGGTATCACGCTCCCCAATGCTGTGGGTGTGATTGACAGCGACTATACAGGTGAAATCAAGGTGGCGCTCACCAATTTGGGAAGCGAGCCGTTTGTGATTAAAAATGGAGACCGGATTGCACAAATGGTAGTGATGGAAATTACCAAGGCGAAATTTGTACCAGTGGATTGCCTGGACAAAACGGAGCGCGGCGCGGGCGGATTTGGTTCCACCGGGCGGGATTGACATGTTAAAACATATCACGCGCGCCGACTGGATGATTCTTGCAGCAGTACTTTTTCTGGGCATTTTGACCGCGGCCTTGTTTTTTTACTGGAATGCCGGCGGTACAGCAGCTGCCGTTATTTCAGTGGACGGCATGGAATATGCTGTCTACCAGCTTGATTCTATGAAAACGCCAAAAATTTTGGAAATTCAGACCAAATTTGGATATAATCAGATAGAGGTTGCCAAAGACGGGGTCCGGGTGCTGCAAAGCGACTGTGCCGACCAGCTGGAAATACAGCCGGAGCCAATTTGCAGGCCTGGGCAGACATTGGTTTGTCTGCCGCACCGCCTGGTGATTCAAATTGTCGGGCAGGAGGGCGAAGTAGATGAAGTTACTTATTGAAAAGCCATCGCTAAAGTCCCTTGTCCGGGTGGCAATGCTTGCGTGTATTGCAGTGGTGCTGCACGGTGTGGAAGCCGCTTTGCCCATTTTAACGGCGGTCCCTGGCGGAAAGCTGGGGCTTGCAAATGTGGTCACTGTGCTGGTGTTGTATTGTTACGGCGGGCGGTATGCGGTTTGTGTGAGCGTTCTGCGCACAGTAGTGGCCTGCTTGTTGTTTACCGGGCCGTCCAGCTTGATTTACAGCCTTTTTGGCGCACTTTTCAGTTTTGTTATCATGGCGTCGCTTTTGCGGCTGCTAAAATCCCGCGTTTCACCGGTAGGGCTATGTATTGCAGGTGCGGCAGCGCACAACTTTGCCCAGGTGGCTTGTGCGGCGGCGATGCTTGGCAATGCGCATATTTTTTCCTATTTTGCACCGCTTTCGTTTTTGTCGGCTGCCAGCGGATTTGCAACCGGTATGGGCGTTTTATGGATATTGAAATATCAATCGACCATTTTAAAGGAGACAAATACGTGAAAGATTTTGTATTAGCTTCAGCTTCTCCCAGGCGGAAGGAATTGCTTTCCATTTTAAATATGAAGTTTGACGTGGTAAAAAGCGATGCGGATGAGAGCGCTGTGCCCAAAAACTTGCCGCCAAACACGTATGTGCGCGAGCTGGCAATGCTAAAGGCGGTGAGCGCAGTCAAGCATTTAAAGCGGGACATGTATGTGATTGGCGCGGATACCGTTGTGGAGTGTGAAGGCGAAATTATGGGAAAACCTAAAAATCCTGAGGACGCCGCGCGTATGCTGCGTTTGCTGAGCGGGCAAACCCACCGGGTATATACGGGTATTTGCGTGCTGCGCAGCGAAGATGGCTTTGCCGCGGGCACTTACGCATGCACTGAGGTGCAATTTCGTACATTGGAAGCGGAAGAAATAGAAGCTTATATTGCGTCGGGGGAACCGTTTGACAAAGCGGGCGGCTATGCCGTGCAGGGCCTTGCGAGCATTTTTATAGAAGAAATCCGCGGGGATTATTTCAATGTTGTTGGTTTGCCTTTGTATAAATTGTCAAAACTATTAAAAGATGAATTTGGAATTGACGTCTTAAAAGGCTGACGAGGGGAGAAGTATATGAAAAAAGACATTGGAATCGATTTGGGAACGGCAAATACACTGGTTTATATAAAATCCAAGGGAATTGTCATCAACGAACCGTCGGTGGTTGCCGTAGACCGGGAAACCAGCGCGGTGCTGTCGGTGGGCGACATGGCAAAGGAAATGATCGGCAAAACGCCGGAAAACATTGCTGCAGTCAGCCCGCTTAAAAATGGTGTTGTGGCAGATTTTGATGCGGCACAGGCAATGCTCAAGTTTTTTATGAAAAAAGCGTTTGCTAAAAATGGGCTCATAAAGCCGCGTTTAGTTGTCAGTGTGCCGTCAGAGGTCACCAGTGTGGAGCGCCGAGCAGTGGAGGAGGCAGCCATTGAGGCGGGTGCGCGGGAGGTGCACCTGATTGAAGGCACCATGGCGGCTGCCATTGGTGCAAATCTGCCCATTGACGAGCCGGTGGCCAGCATGATTGTGGATATTGGCGGCGGCACCAGTGAAGTGGCGGTCATCTCGCTTGGCGGCATTGTAACGGGAAAAACGCTGCGTATTGCGGGAGACGCGTTTGACCTTGCCATTGCGCGGCATGTGAAAAAGGCCTATAATCTCATAATTGGGCAGCCTACGGCTGAAAAAATCAAAATTTCGATTGGTTCCGCCTTCAATGTCAATGACGGCGAAACACTGGAGGTAAAAGGGCGCGACTCCATCACCGGGCTGCCGCAAAATGTGACGCTGACCGCAAAAGAGGTACGTGAAGCCATGGCGGATTCTATCATGGCCATTGTGGATGCGATTAAGCTGACGCTGGAGCACACACCGCCCGAGCTTGCTTCGGATATTATCGACCGCGGCATTACGATTACGGGCGGCGGCGCACTTTTGCGCGGCATGAATCTCATCATTGAACAGGAGACCGGAATGCGGGTGACCATCGCAGAAACGCCGCTGGATTGTGTTGCAAACGGTACTGGAAAGGTGTTAGATGAGCTGGATATGCTAAAAAAAGACTTGCCTGCATTTAAACGCGGCTGGTAATGGGGTTTTCATATGTCGTTTTTTAAAAATAAAACAAAAGTCTTTCTTGTGATAGCCACGGCTGCGCTGGTTGCCTTTATGGCGCTTTCCACGCTGCCGGCTGTCCGCTCAGGCGTTTTAGGCAACGCATTCGGCGCGGTGATTGCACCTGTGCAAAAAGGAGTCAGCGCGCTGATTTCGTCTGCCGAAGAGTTTTTTTCCTATTTTGTCAATATGAAAAGCTATGAACGACGCAATGCGGAATTAAAAGAGGAAATTTCGGTGTTAAATGCGGAAGTGCGGGAGATGCTGGATTTAAAAACCGAGAATGCAAGGCTGCGCAGCCTGCTGGATTTAAAAGAGCGGGATACAGAATTTGATTTGGAAGCCGCCGAGGTGATTGCACGCGATGCGGACAGCTGGCACAGCACGCTCACCATTGACAAGGGAACAAACGCTGGACTTGCAAAAAACATGCCTGTTATCACCAATGACGGCGTAGTGGGTTACATATTTGAAATTGGAAACAGCTGGGCAAAGGTAATGACCATTACAGACCCAGCCAGCTCTGTTGCCGCGGTGGCAAAGCGCACCGGCGACAGCACGGTTGTGGAAGGGGATATGGCACTCATGAGCAAATACCAGTGTAAAATGCCCTATATCCCGAAGGAATCTGGATTGACACAAGGCGATTTGGTAGAAACTTCCGGCCTTGGCGGTATTTATCCTGCCGGGCTGTATATCGGAAAGGTGATTTCGGTAACGCCGCTTTCCGATGGCATGACGCAGCAGGCAATCATTGAACCTGGGGCGCCGCTTTCTGATATTACGCACGTCATGGTAATTTGCGGCAAATAGGAGGGATACCGTTGAAAACTGTTCGCACCTATGTTGTACTGTTTCTTCTTTACATATTGCAAACCGCGCTGGGGCCAAAGCTTACGGTTTTTGGCGCTATACCGGATTTGATGTTTGTGTTTGCCGTTTGTTATGCGGTGGTCGGTACGCCGTTTCATTCAGCGGTGCTTTTTTTGGTATGCGGCCTTTTGCTGGATGTTTCCGCTGGACAGATGATTGGGCTTGGCGGCATTGTGTACATGTATACTGGTTATGTTGTTGCCGTTTTAAGTGAGCGGTATTTTTTTGACAATCTGCGCGCAGTTTTACTGTGGACGTTTTTGGCAACCTTTGTGTCTCAGTTTTTGTATTGCACATTGGGATTTCTCATTTGGGGCTACGGTACGCTTTCGTTTGTTTCTTTAAAAATTATCTGGATTGGCATTTATAATTGCATTGTGGCGCTGCCTTTTTACTTTTTGTTTGTGCAAAGCACCTTTTTCCGGCGGCCCGCGCTTTTTGATTAAATGGCGGAAGGGAGGAAACGAATGTGGGGGACATGTTCAAACGGAGACAAAAGCTGATTGTTTTTTTATTTTGCGCGCTTTTCGTACTTATTTTGTACCGCCTTGTCAGCTTACAGGTTGTGCAAGGGGAATATTACGATGAGCAATCTCGCACAAGGCTTTCCCGTTCCACGCGGATTACTGCGCCGCGTGGTGAAATTTTGGATTGTTATGGCCGTCCGCTGGTGACCAATAAAACTGGATTTTTTGTAGAAATCCAAAAGTCAGACGCCGATGATGCCACGCTCAATCAGTTGATTTTAAACCTGATTTCAGTGGTGGAAAACGCGGGCTCAGAGTATACGGATAACCTTGAAATTTCATTTGCTCCCTATACCTACCAATTCTACCAGTATGAAGGGGCTGAGCGTGACGAGAAAATTTATGAGCTTGGCTATGATGCAGACAGCAATCGTCTGCTTTCTGCACCGGAAAAAATTGCACAGCTGGCAGAAAAATATGGTGTGGACAAACAATATGCACCCGATGATGTGCGCCGGATTGTAGGGGTGCGCTACGAAATGGAATACCGCAATTTTAGTGCGGCAAATTCCTATACGTTTGCATCGGACGTGGGCGTTGATGTGGTTTCGGTGATAAAAGAACAGCAAAATGCCTTTCCGAATGTGGATATTGTTACGCAGCCAGTGCGGCAGTATGCAAATGGAAATTTGGCCGCCCATGTTTTGGGCCGCGTTGGGAAAATTTATAAAGAAGAATATGAGGCGTTAGAAGATGAGGGCTATTCCATGAATGCCATTATTGGAAAGGACGGCATGGAAAAGTATCTGGAGAAAGATATCCGCGGCATTGACGGGACGGGGAGTGTGCAGCATACTTTGGATGGTGTGACGACTGAAATTTGGGCTGAGGTACCGCCGACGCCCGGGAACAATGCGGTGCTCACGCTTGACCTTGATTTGCAAAAAGCGGCGGAAGAGGCGCTTGCCAAAACCATTGACGACCTCTATTACGGCGGCCGTAAAGATGCTTCCCCCAGAATTGGTTCTGTGGTTGCCATGGACGTCAATACCGGGGGTGTACTTGCTATGGCCAGCTATCCCACCTATGACCCCAGTAAGTTTGATTCCATGTACATGGAGCTTTACAACGACCCGCTAAAACCCATGTTCAACCGCGCCATCAGCGGCACCTATGCACCCGGGTCGGTGTTTAAAATCCTAACTTCGATTGCGGCGCTGGAGGAACACATTATCACACCCTATGACCGCATCCAGGACCGCGGCGTTTTTAAACTGTTTGACCAGTCATTTAACTGCTGGATTTACACGGACACAGGCACGACGCACGGAAATGTCAATGTGTCTGAGGCACTGCGTGATTCGTGCAACTACTTCTACTATAGTGTGGGCAACCAAATGGGGATTGAAACGCTTGCTGCATATGGGGAAAAGATTGGATTGGGAAGCCTTACAGGGATTGAAATTGAAGGAGAAGCAAAGGGTGTGCTGGCAACACCGGAATACAAGGAAAAGACATTTGATACTATCTGGTATCCGGGCGATACGGTGCAGGCGGCAATCGGGCAATCCTTTAATCTGTTTACGCCGCTGCAGCTTGCAAGCTTTGTGTCCACCTTTGCAAATGGGGGCACACGCTACCAGGCGCATTTGCTGGACAGTATAAAACGCTATTCCGATGGGAAAGACGTGAAAGTTACTGAGCCGAAAATACTTGGAAAGCTTGAAATTGCCGAGGAGACCTACCGCGCGATTGCTGACGGGATGCGGATGGTAGCGGCGACCGGCACGGCGAGCCAATATTTTGGCAACTTTCCGGTAAAGGTATGCTGCAAAACGGGTTCGGCACAGGTGGGAAACGGCGATGCAACAGGTGTGTTTGTTGCCTTTGCACCCTATGACGATCCGGAAATTGCCGTTGCCATTGTGGTGGAAAATGCGGGCTCCGGCAGTGCGGTGGCGCCCATTGCAAAATCTATTTTTGCAGAGTATTTTGGCGTGCAGCAGGCAGAGGATGCGGATCAACCAAACATAACGACTGGGACGGAGGAATAAGATGGACAAAGCACATGTTGGAATAAAGAGCAGTAAAAGTGCGGTTTTGATTGTGCTGGATGAGACGGCACCGTTTGACCAAATACAGGCAGAGCTGTGCGATGCATTAAAGGCGCAGCAAACGCACTTTTTTGATGCCAACTGCCGGGTGAAGGTGGTTGGAAGGCAGCTCAATGCCTATGAACAAGCGGCTGTTTTAAATGAAATTATGCGGCGGCTGGGCGAAGAAGCCTTTGTTTCCTTTCAAACACAAAACGATATGCCGGATGGGGTTTCTTCCGATGCTTCCAAGTTTTATATGGGAACCGTGCGCTCTGGCACCAAGCTTTCATGCGGCGGCAGCCTGGTGGTAGTGGGGGATGTCAACGCCGGCGCAGAGCTTGTTGCGGGGGAGAACATTGTGGTGCTGGGATCGCTTCGCGGAACGGTGCATGCAGGCGTAAATGGAAGTCCGGATGCAGTAGTAATTGCCATTGATTTTAATCCCACACAGGTGCGGATTGGCGACGTGATTTCCCGGCCGCTGGAGGGAGAGACATTAAAAAGGGAAGAAATTGAAATTGCGTATACAAAAAACGACAGTATTTACGTTGACAAGCTATCTTCTAAAAAGTATAATAAATTCGGATTTACATATGGACAAAGTTTGTAAATTATGTTAAAATTATGCTAGTTACAGGAGGATCAGCAAAAGATGGGTGAGGTTATCGTTGTAACATCCGGAAAGGGCGGCGTGGGGAAAACCACTACCACCGCCAACATTGGCACAGGGCTTGCGCTTTTGGGTAAAAAGGTGATTTTGGTTGACACCGATATTGGCCTGCGCAACCTTGATGTGGTAATGGGGCTTGAAAACAGGATTGTGTATGACATTGTGGACGTGGTGGAAGGCAAATGCAAGCTCAAGCAGGCGCTGATTCGGGACAAGCGCTATGAAGGCCTCTCTCTTTTGCCGGCGGCGCAAACCAGAGATAAAAATGCGGTGAACACCGAGCAGATGGTTGCGCTGTGTGAAGAACTCAAAAAAATCAGCGATTATTGTATCATCGACTGCCCTGCTGGAATTGAACAGGGGTTTAAAAATGCCATTGCAGGGGCCAATCGTGCCATTGTGGTGACAACGCCGGAGGTTTCTGCCGTGCGGGATGCAGACAGGATTATCGGCCTTTTAGAGGCAAACGGGCTTTCAGACTGCAAGCTTTTGGTCAACCGCATCCGGCCGGAAATGGTAAAAAGCGGCGATATGATGAATGTGGACGATATCATGGACATTTTGGGAATCGGCCTCATTGGAGTCGTTCCTGACGATCAAAACATCATTGTTTACACTAACCGCGGCGAACCGGTTGTGACAGCAAGCGCTGCAAAATCGGGACAAGCTTATCAAAATATTGCAAAGAGGATTACAGGCGAGCAAGTGCCGATTTTACAGTTTTCAGAAAAAGGATTTTTGGGGAAGCTCAAAAGCCTGTTTGCGGCACGCTAGGAGGGGATACATATGTTAAAAGACACATTGATTCATTTCTTCTCCCGGCAAAAGACCACTTCAAAAGAGATTGCCAAAGAGCGGTTAAAACTGGTTTTGGTGCACGACCGGGCCGATATGGAACCGGAAGTGATGGAAAACCTGCGAAAGGACCTCATGGCGGTAATTGAGAAATATATGGAGGTGCAGGTGGAGGCGCTGGATATCCAGCTCAAAAAAACCAGGGAAGGAAACAAAGTGGTATCCGCACTCATGGCCAACATCCCCATAAAAAATATTCGATAGACGGGAGATGTGCATACCATGAACATTGCACTGATCGCACATGATAAAAAAAAGGAATTGATGGTGCAGTTCTGCATTGCATATAAGGGCATTTTGGCCCAGCACAATTTAGTTGCCACCGGCACCACCGGGTCGCTTGTCATTGACGCCACAGGGCTTAATGTCCACCGGTTTTTGTCCGGCCCGCAAGGGGGCGAGCAGCAAATCGGCGCACGGATTGCCTATAACGAAATTGATTTGGTGCTCTTTTTCCGCGACCCGCTGACCGTTCAGCCGCATGAACCGGATGTGAATGCGCTGCTTCGGCTGTGCGATATGCACAACATCCCGCTTGCGACCAACGTTGCCACAGCGGAGGTTTTGGTGCGCGGCATGGAGCGTGGCGACCTTGAGTGGCGTGATATTGTAAATCCCAAAAACAGAACATAGAGCAAGGAGGAAAGGGGCGCGTTGACGCCCTGTTTTTATGAAAATTTTATTTGAGGACTGCATGGTTTTGACCATGTGTGGAGATGAAATTTTACAAGATGCGTCCGTACTTGTGGAAGACGGGAAAATTTCTTATGTGGGGACAAAGAGGCCTATCCTTGATGCAGTTGACCGTGTGATTTCCGGCAAGGGCAAGCTCTTGATGCCGGGGCTTGTCAACTGCCATACGCATCTTCCCATGACGCTCATGCGCGGCTATGCGGAAGGGCTGCCGCTGGAGCGGTGGCTCAACGAAAAAATTTTCCCGGCAGAGGATAAAATGGACGGTGATGACTTTTATTGGCCGTCTCTTTTATCCATCGCCGAAATGGTGATGACCGGGACCACAACCATAAACGATATGTATTTTGGCACGCATTCCATTGCGAAAGCCGTGGAGACCTCCAAAATCCGCGCGTTTCTTTATTATTGCGGTTCCTGCTTTGAAGAAGTTGATTTTGAAACCTACCGGACTACGGTAAACAACCGCCGGCTCTATCAGGACTTTAACGGCGCCGGCGGGGGGCGGATCCGTGTCGGCGTATCGCCGCATTCGGTATACACCTGCACAGGCAGCTATTTGGCCGGCAGCGCCAATGAGGCCAAACGGCTGGGATGCATTTTACACACCCATTTAAGCGAAACCAAAACAGAAATGCAAAACTGTTTGGAACAGCACGGGCTTACCCCAACCGCTTACATGGACTCGTTGGGGGTGTTTGACGTTCCCACAGTCGCAGCGCACGGCGTATTTTTAACGGATGAGGACATTGAAATTTTGCGTGCTAAAAATGTCACAATCGTGCACAATCCGGAAAGCAACTTAAAGCTGGGCAGCGGGGTGTGCAATACGCCAAAGCTGTTGGCGCGCGGCGTAAATGTTGCGCTTGGCACGGACGGCGCGTCCAGCAACAACAACCTCAACATGTTTGAAGAAATGCACACCGCGGCGCTTATAAACTGCGGCGTGCAGCAGCAGGCGGGCGTTCTTTCGCCTATGGATGTGTTAAAGATGGCGACGGTAAACGGCGCAAAGGCACTGGGCATTGATGAATTGGCCGGCACCATTGCGCCCGGCAAAGAGGCGGACTTGATTCTGCTTGATATGGACCGCCCGTATCTTTGGCCCATGCACAATCTGCCCTCCGCACTGTGCCACAGTGTGCAGGGAACAGATGTTTGCCTGACCATGGTCGGGGGCGATATTGTTTATGAAAACGGAGAATTTCAAACCATTGATCTAGAACGCGTCCGGTTTGAAGTGGATCAAATCTGCCGGCGGATTTTGAACTGATTTGGAGGGGCTGTAATGAACAAATTATTTGCGGAAGTAATTAAAAATTTAGAAAAAAACAATATGACGGGATTTTATGTGGAGCGCAAACAAGACGTTGTGCCCATGCTGGAAACATTGATGGAGAAGGGGGCCACGGTGGCGGTGGGCGGCTCCATGTCGCTTTTGGAATGCGGCGCGATGGACCATTTAAAAAGCGGGCGATACACGTTTTTAGACCGCTATGCGCCCGGGCTTTCTGAAGCACAGGTGCATGAAGTGTTTTTGCAGTCGCTTAGTGCCGACCACTATCTTTGCAGCACCAATGCTGTCACAGAGGACGGCATCCTCTACAACGTCGATGGCAATTCTAACCGCGTTTCTGCTATGCTGTACGGCCCAAAATCGGTAATTTTGGTGGTGGGAAAAAATAAGATTGTAAAAAATCTTGACGAGGCAGTGCGGCGCGTAAAAACGGTTGCCGCACCAGATAATGCCAAACGGCTGGGATGTCCCACATTTTGTAAAGAAAGCGGCGAATGTATTTCCCTAAAAAACAAAGAATCAGAACTGTGCAGTGGGTGTGCATCTGACGCGCGGATTTGCTGCAATTATGTGATTTGTGCAAGGCAGCGGATCAAGGGCCGGATAAAAGTAATTTTGGTTGGGGAACCCCTGGGGTTTTAAGGACAATTCGGAGGTAGCAGCAAAACATGCAGTATTTGATTGAGAAAATTGAACAAATCAACAATAGCGTGAACAACTTCGTATGGGGGCCGGTTATGCTGGCATTTTTCCTGCTGGTGGGGCTGCTCTTTACCCTTCGCACCGGTTTTTTTCAAATCCGGCAGTTCCGGCTTTGGATTGGTGAAACACTGGTGTCCATTTTTAAACGCCGCGAAGTGCGAAAAACGAATGATAAGAAAGCAATTTCCCAATTTCAGGCGCTTTCCACTGCGTTGGCAGCCACGGTCGGCACAGGGAACATTGCAGGTGTTGCAACTGCGATTGTGCTAGGTGGCCCGGGGGCGGTGCTTTGGATGTGGGTGTCGGCATTTTTGGGTATGATGACGAATTTTGCGGAAAATGTACTTGGCATCCACTACCGCTATAAAAATCAAAAGGGAGATTGGGCAGGCGGCCCTATGGTGTACATTGAGCGCGGTTTAAAGTGCAAATGGCTGGCTGTGGTGTTTTCTATCTTTTGTCTGCTCGCGTCGTTTGGAATTGGCAATATGACGCAAATTAACTCCATTTCCAGCGCACTTCACGATTCGTTTTCCATTCCGCCAATTGTCACCGGGATTGTGGTTGCGGTGTTCATTGCATTGGTAATCCTTGGCGGTATCAAGCGGATTGCAAGTGTTACGGAAAAAATTGTACCCTTTATGGTGCTTTTATATTTTGCAGGCGGCATTGCGTGTATTTTTGCCAATATTGTCGAGGTGCCGGGGGCATTTAAAATGATTTTTACTGAAGCATTTGGCTTTCGTTCTGCCGCGGGCGGCGTAGCAGGTTACGGGATTATGATGGCAATGCGGCGCGGCATTTCACGCGGTGTGTTTTCCAATGAGGCAGGCCTTGGCTCATCAGTTATGGTACACTCAGCCTCTGATGTAAAAGAACCGGTTGTACAGGGAATGTGGGGCATTTTTGAGGTGTTTGCAGATACAATGGTGGTTTGCACCATTACGGCGTTGGTGATTTTGACATCGGGTGCGTATGACTATGCGGCTTATTCCGACTATGCGCTGGATAAAAATGTAAAAATGGAGGCCATACAGGCCGACTGTGCAGCTGCGCTTCAGGCATTGACAGCGGAAGAAACAGGCATGCAGTCGGCAATTGACATTTTGGATGAGCACATGTCGCGTATTATATTAGAATGCAACGCCGGAGAAACAAACGACGGCAAAATTAAAGTCTACAATGCTTCCGCTGTTTTTGACGCCATGACCGTGTCGGCTGGGCAGGTTGTAAAGAGAGCAGATGATTCGCAGCTGGACGCATTTTTAAAATCAGCGGCACAGCGAAAGGAGCGATATCTTTCCGGGATATCGGAAATTTCTGTAAAAAATGGTGTTCCGCTCACCAACGCTGCATTTGCTGAAACCTTTGGCAATGCTGGGAAAATGTTTGTCTCTATTGCAATTATGCTGTTTGCGTTTTCTACCATCCTTGGATGGAGTTATTATGGAGAGCGCAGTGTAGAATATCTATTTGGCCTAAAGGCAATCCCCATTTATAAACTGATATTTACAGCGTTTATCATCATTGGGTCGGTATCCAGCTTAAACTTAGTGTGGGATATATCTGACACTTTTAACGGGCTGATGGCACTTCCAAACTTGATTGCTGTCACGCTTTTGTCCGGCCAGGTGGTAAAAATCACGCGCGATTATATGCGCCGCAGACGGCAGGGGCGCTTGGAGGATTCATTATAATTTATTTTAGGAGGTTTTTGATATGACACTGGCAACCATTGTTTTAAACAAAACCGACTGCTTGGACGATTTGCTGGTCGCCTTGGCGGACAACGACATCAAAGGGGCAACCATTTTGGAAAGTGCCGGAATGGCACATTCATTAGGGGAGGATACGGCGCTTCGGTTCATGGCGTCGCTCCGACTGATTTTGGATCCTGACCGTGAGAGCAGCCGAACCATTTTTACCGTGATAGAAGACAGCCAAATCAGCTTGATCTCCAAAATTGTAAATGAAGTGACTGGTGGGCTGGATCAGCCTGACACAGGGATTTTATTTTGTGTCCCGGTCGTGTATGCGGAAGGAATGGGAAAACGCTGATGCAGCTACATATTTTGATCCTGATTGCAATTATGGTATTTTCCGGCATGGCGTTTGGACGGCTTGCAAAACTTGTCCGGCTTCCCAACGTAACGGGATATTTGATTGCCGGATTGGTCATTGGTCCGGAAGTATTGGGGATTTTACCTGAAAATATCATGTCCAGCCTGGATTTGATTTCAGAAGTGGCGCTTGGGTTTATTGCCCTTTCGGTAGGCAGTGAGTTTAAAATTTCCTATTTTAAAAAAGTGGGCGCCGCACCGATAATTATTGCGATTTTTGAATCGCTTATCGCAGTCGTGCTGGTTGTCATTGCATTGCTTTTAGCAGGGCAGCCGCTCCCCTTTTCGCTGGTTCTGGGTTCCATTGCAGCGGCAACGGCACCCGCTGCCACGATCATGGTGATCCGGCAATACAAGGCAAAAGGGCCTTTGAGTGAAACACTGCTTTCTGTGGTTGCGTTAGATGACGCGGTTGCGCTGATATTATTTGGTATTGCCGTTGCGATTGTGGGCATTTTAACCCCGGATGCAAATGTTTCGTTTGCAAGGCAGCTTCTTACGCCGGTTGTTGAAATTTTTGGCGCGCTTATCATTGGCTTTTTCCTAGGCATGGTGTTTACTTATGTATTGCGTTGGTTTCAAAAGGACGGAAACCGCCTTTGCCTTGCAGTGGCCTTTGTGTTTTTGGGGATTGGAATTGCCGATATGCTTGGACTTTCCGCACTGCTGCTCTGTATGGCCATTGGCGCCGCACTTGCTAACTTTTCCAAACAGGCACTTCCCATAATGCGTTTGGTAGACAGTGTGACACCGCCGATATTTCTTTTGTTTTTTGTTGCATCCGGCGCGGAGCTTCGGCTCTCTGTGTTGCCCAGCATCGGACTCGTCGGGATCCTATATATTGTATTCCGCTTTGCTGGAAAGATTTTGGGCGCGGGAATTGGTGCTGCTATTTCCAAATGTGATGCCAATATCTGCAAATATCTTGGATTTGCACTTGCGCCGCAGGCCGGTGTAGCAATCGGCCTGTCACTGCTTGCCACCACCGCCGTACCCGAATATGGACAGACAATCCGCGCGGTGGTATTGTGTGCAACTTTGATTTATGAGCTAATTGGGCCGGCATTGGCAAAATTTGCACTTAAAAAATCCGGGGAAATCGCATAAATTTGTTGACAATTCTTACAAAAACTTATATAATATTGACAAAGGAGCAGTTTGCCTTTTTCGCTTGCATATGTCAAAAGACGTTTGAATCTCGGAGGCAGTAGAATGAAAAAACGA
>JAJXRJ010000036.1 GCA_021629085.1 Oscillospiraceae bacterium
TATTTTGTTTTTTGGCAATTTGCATAAATTCATTTAGAATATTTGTTCATTTTAGACAGATTTCATTGTCAAACAATGCGTTTTCCGTTTAAAAATACCAGTTGTGCCATTGTTTGCATTGCAAGCGGCGGGCCGTCCAGCACAACGAGATCCGCATGCTTTCCCGGCTTGATAGAGCCCACCATGCCGTCAATCCCAACATTTCTTGCAGGGATGATCGTGATGGCAGCCAGCGCCTCTTCTATGGTGAGCCCGTGCTTGACTGCCACCGCCGCGCAAAGCGGCAAATATTCAATGGGCGTTTCCGGATGGTCCGTGGTGAGCGCGGCGTCAATGCCTGCACGCTTTAACATGCAGATGGTTTCGGACGACGCATTTTTGAGCTCGGGCTTGGAACGGTCGGTCAAAAGCGGGCCGAGGTTTAATTTCATTCCTGCAAGATAGCCAGAAATCAAATGCGCCTCGGTTGCATGCTCGAGTGTGATGGAAAGCCCAAACTCGCGCGCAATGCGCATGGCGGTGAACATGTCGTCCGCACGGTGCGCGTGCACTTTTACCAAAAGCGATCCGTCAAGCACCGGCAGCAGGCTTTCGCATTTCATATCAAACTCCGGCCGGTCAAATGCTTCGGGATCTTTTTGATAATTTGCCAAATCCTCCCCATAGCGCTTGGCCTTAAACAGCATTTCGCGGATTTCCGCCGCCATGCCCATGCGGGTGACCGGCGGCTGGTTTTTGGCGTTATAGACCGATTTGGGATTTTCGCCAAACGCAAATTTCATTGCGGCCGGGGCCTTTAGTATCATCTCGTCAATGCATCTGCCATAGGTGTTAATCGCGGCAAACTGCCCGCCGATGACGTTTGCACTGCCCGGCCCGGTCACCACGGTGGTAACGCCCGCGCGGTACGCGTCCGCAAAGCAGGGGTCTTGCGGGTTGATGGCGTCAATGGCGCGCAAATGCGGCGTGACGGGGTCGGTGTCCTCGTTGCCGTCATCCCCCTCAAAGCCCAGCGCGTCCTCCCACATGCCAAGGTGGCAGTGCGCATCCACAAAGCCCGGCACCACGCACTTTCCGGCAAGATCCAACACTTCGCCGGAATAGGGGCCGTAGTCGCCTTCCCCCACCGCCAAAATATCAGTTCCTTCTATTAAAATATAGCCCTGCTCTAAAACCGGGCCTTCCATGGTGTAGATTTTGGCGTTTTTTAAAAGCATGGGGCCTTCTCCTCCATAATATAGCGCGCGGCTGTGTATGCCGCCACTGCACCGTCCGACGCAGCGGTGATAATTTGGCGCAGCGGCTTTTTTATGATATCCCCCGCCGCAAACACGCCGGGAATCGCGGTTTGCATGTTCTCGTCGGTGGCAATATAGCCATTGTCCAATGGCAGAATGCCCTCTAAGAGTTCGGAATTGGGCGCCACGCCCACTGCCACAAACAGGCCGTCAATTTGGATGGCTTGCTCTGCGCCCGTCTTCACATTGCGCACCCGCGCGCCTTCCACTTTGTCCGTCCCGTCAATGCCCTCCACCACGCTGTCCAGCACGGTCTTGATGCGGGGGTGCTCCAAAACCCGGTCCTGCAGCGTTTTGACGCCGCGGAACTGGTCGCGCCGGTGCACCAGATACACCGTCTCACACAGGTTGGCAAGATAGAGCGCATCTTCCAGCGCCGTGTCGCCGCCGCCCACCACCATGGTGGTTTTCCCCTTGTAAAAATTGCCGTCACAGGTGGCGCAATAGGAAACGCCGCGGCCTGTCAGCTTGTCCTCCTCCGGCAACCCCAGCTTGCGGGGGGTGGCTCCCATGCACAAAATAACCGCCTTTGCCTGGTAGCCGTTTTTCTTGGTGGTAATGGTCTTCACTTTTTGATCCAGCGAAAGCGCGGCCACAGTTTCATATTTGATTTCCACGCCAAACTGGCGCGCCTGCTGCTCCATTTTCATAGAAAGCTCCGGCCCGCTGACCGTGCCCAGGCCAATGAAGTTGTCCACTTCAAAGGTAGTGGCGGCCTGCCCGCCTGCAAACAGCTTTTCAATCAGCAAAACATCCAGGCCGCCCCGCGCACAGTAAAGCGCGGCGTTTAAGCCTGCGGGGCCGCCGCCGATGATGATAACATCCTTCATTTCGATTCACCCTTTCTGCTTATATGTATGGTTGGTTAGAGAAAACGAAAGCCCGTCCGACACATAAACCTGGTTGGCCTCGTCCACAATCACGCAGGAAAGCCCCGGCGTACGCTGGATGAGCTCCATGCCCTCCTCTACGCCCAACACATAGATTGCCGTGGCGTAGGCGTCGCACATGGCGGAGTTTTCGCCAATCACGGTTGCGCTGACCACACCGCTTTTAGCGCACCGCCCGTCAAACGGGTTCAAAATGTGGTGATACAGCACGCCGTCTTTTACAAAGCTGCGCTCATAGGCGCCGCTGGTCACCACCGATGTGTTTTTCACGTCCACCGTGCCAAAATATTCGCCGCGCGCGCCGTTTGGGTCTTGCAGGCCGATGGTGGAAGGGTTTTTCCCCAGCACATAGATGTTGCCGCCCAAATTGACAATCGCGCTGGCCACCCCGGCATCCTGCAAAATAGCTGCCATGCGGTCGGCACAGTAGCCCTTTGCAATCCCGCCCAAATCCAGCTTTGCCACATCGTTTTTTAAAAATACGGTTTGCGCCTCTTTGTCAAGCAGCAAATTTTGCATGCCTGTCTTTTGCACCAGCGCGTCGGTCTGGGACTTGTCCGGCACAAAGTTTCGCCCGCTTTTGATGTCCCACAAGTCCACCAGCGGTTTTAATGTGATGTCAAACGCACCCTGGGTATCGTCCGAAATTGTCTGGGCGGTCAAAAGCAGCGAAAACACCTCGCCGCTCGCCTTTACCGGCGCGCGGTGCGCGGTTTGGTTGATGGCTGCAATTTCGCTGTCCTCCTGGTATGCGCTAAATTGCCGCTCTACGCGCGCCGCCTCTGCAAAGCAGTCTTTCACCGCATCCCTTGCCCCAGGCCCCTTTGCCGAAACGCGGATGATGGTGTCCATGGCAAACCCAGTTTCTTGATACGTGCCGCCATACCGCCACCAAAGCGCCGCACACAGCACCAGCACCAAACACGCGCCTAAGCATGCGGCCGTCTTTTTTTTCATACTTCATCTTCCTCATGGTTATAGATAACAGCACTCTGCAATGAGCCTGTAATTTTCCGATTTGATTTTGTCAAACTGGGAAAATGGGATGGGGTTTTTCCCTTTCCCCACCTCCACGGTAAATGCGGGGATGTCAAACTTTTCAATCACCCAGTCTTTAAAGCCGGAGCACGAGCTGATGCCCTCAGCGGTGTCCAGCGCATAGCCGCTTGCGCGGGCAAGCCGCTCTGCCTGTTCGCGGTATTTGGACATGCCGTTAAAGTCCCAATAGATGACTTCGCCCTGCGCGTGAAATGCCACGCACACGTCAAAGTGCTCGGCGCGCACCAGGTCGCGGACAGCGCGCGTCTCAGGCTCAGAAAACGGGAAGTTCCCAAAAAACCGGGTGGGCGCGGCACCGTGAATGTCACAATCATGCTGCAGCTCCCGCCCCTCATAAAACATAGCGTCGTAGTTGTGGTTTAAATCCACGCCGTTGATGTTGGCCTGCCAAACCCTGCCTACCTTTTCGCCCTTTAGCACGCTTGTAATCTCCTTAAACCGCTCGTGCCGGCGGTTGATGCCGTTTAGCACAATGTCCACCCCATCGGGGTTTACCATGGGCATCACATAAAAGGTGGCGCGTTCGTAGATGTCTAATATATCGTGCCCGCCAAGCGTGCTTTCATCCCGCAGCGCCACGGCATAGTCGCTGACAAAGCTGTTGAGCAGCGACGCGGTGATCCACTCCAGCGCGTGATGCGCACCGTTTAAAAAGATTTTCCGCTTGCCCTTGCCAAAGCGGACGCACAAAATATCCCGGCCCATGACCGATTTCCCGCAGGAAAACACATGCACAAATGCATGGTTTTTCACAATTCTCGATAAATTTTTGGTGAGCAGCGCATAGTCCAACCGATTGAAGTTCATACCGTCCTCCCGGATTGTTCCAAAAATGGGGATTTTGGTATATTGTATGACGCCAGCCTTTAAATTAGACTATCCGAAAAAGATTCTTTTGATGTCGCTAAAGGTGGCAAACAGGATGAGCACCATAAGCAGCGCAAACCCAATGAAGTGGATCATGCCCTCGTGCTCAGGCTTTAATGGCTTGCGCCGGATTTTCTCCACAATGATAAACAATACCCGCCCGCCGTCTAACGCCGGCAGGGGCAGCAGGTTAAACACACCAAGGTTGATGGAAATGAGTGCCGCCAAAAACAGCACGTTGTACACGCCCATTTTGGCCGCTTCGCCGATTTGATCCACAATGCCCACCGGCCCGGACAGCGAAGAGATGGGCACCTCGCCGGTGACCAGCCCCCACAGTGAGGCCACCACCAGCTTTACCATAAACACCGACTCGCGGTATGCCGCCTCAATCACCGAAAGCGGGGTTTTGGAAAGCGCTTGGGGTGTAAACCCGTAAATATAGCGGTTTTCCGCCTCCACAAACTGGGGTTCCACATACTTGCGCAGGGTCTCTTCTCCCCGCTCTATGGTAAAATACGCGCCGCCGTCCGGGTTTTTGGTGATAAAATATTTGAGGTCATTGTAATCGTGGATACGCGCGCTGTAATATTCCCCTTCCGCGCGCACAATTTTGTCACCGGGCCGGATATCGGCCTGGGAAAACGCGCTGTCCGGCACAACGCTGTCCACCACATTGACGCCGTAAATATTTGTAAGCCCCACCAAAAACAAAAAGATGACAAACCCCAAAAGCAGGTTCATCGCCGCACCGGCCACAAACACCAAAAACCGCACCAGCGCGCTTTTGTTGCAAAGCGCCCCCGCGTCGTCGCTGCCGCCTTCTTCGCCTTCCAGCTGCACAAACCCGCCAATGGGCAGCAGCCGCAGGCCATAACGCGTGCCGCCCCGCTCAAAGCTGAAAATCTGCGGCCCCATGCCAATGGAAAACTCGTGCACCGTCACGCCCGCAAGCTTTGCAACCGCAAAGTGCCCCAGCTCATGGATGAACACCAAAACGCAGAATATGACAATGGTCCAAATCGCTGTAATCATTTACCTGCTCCCTTTCAAAAACACATACTCCCGCGAAGCGCAATCTGCCGCAAACACCTGCTCTGCCGTGTCGGCCGGCATGCTGCCCGCTGCCTCCAGCGCGCCTTCCACGCACGCGGGAATGTCCAAAAATCCGATTTTGTCCTGCAAAAACAACGCCACCGCCGCCTCGTTTGCCCCATTTAGCACTGTGGGGGCCGCCCCGCCCATGTTTGCCGCCAAAAACGCCAGCCTCAGGCAGGAAAATGTATCGCCGTCCGGCTGTTCAAAGGTGAGCGGGCCGCAAGTCAGCAAATCCAGCGGCTGACAAATACCCGCCACGCGTTCGGGATAGGACAGCGCATATAAGATGGGCAGCCGCATATCCGGCGCGCCCAGCTGTGCAATCACGGCGTTGTCTAAAAATTCCACCATGGAGTGGACAATGCTCTGCCGGTGGATGATGGGTACAATGGCGTCCAGCGGGACGTCAAACAGCCATTTTGCCTCTATCACTTCCAGCCCCTTGTTCATCATGGTGGCACTGTCAATGGTGATTTTTGCGCCCATATCCCAGTTGGGGTGCCTAAGCGCGTCCTCTTTTTTTACCGCTTTTAGCTTTTCGCGCGAATATCCAAAAAAAGGCCCGCCGGATGCGGTGAGCAATATCCTTTTTATTTTACCCCGGTTTTCACCGTTTAAGCACTGAAAAATTGCGCTGTGCTCGCTGTCCACCGGGATGATTTGCGCCCCGGTTTTTGCCGCGCGCGCCGTCACCAAATGCCCGCCGGCAACCAGCGACTCCTTATTTGCCAGCGCAAGGCGTTTCCCCGCATCCACCGCAGCAAGTGTGGGTGCAAGCCCTGCAATGCCCACCACCGCGTTTAGCACAATGTCGGCTGCATCCATGGCCGCTGCATGGCACAGCGCTTCTGTTCCCGCCAAAACTCTGATCTCTGTATCGGCAAGCCGGGTTTTTAAATCCAAATAACAGGCTTTGTCCGCAATGCAGACAAGCTGCGGCTTCATTTTACGGGCCTGTTTCTCCAAAAGCGCGGTGTTTTTGCCTGCGGCAAGCGCACAGATTTGCAAATCGTCCGCTGCTGCCGCAACTTCAATGGCCTGCGTGCCGATAGAGCCGGTGGAGCCCAAAATTGACAGTCGTTTCATAAGCTTGCCCCCGTCAGTTAAGAATGGGAAGAACCATCGTGTAGTAATACAAAAACGGTGCAACTAAAAGCACCGAGTCAAACCGGTCTAAAATGCCGCCGTGCCCGGGCAGGATGTTGCCATAGTCCTTCACGCCGAACTCCCGTTTGATGCAGGATGCAAACAGGTCGCCGAACTGTGAAATGGCCGAACTGGCAATTGCAAACACCGTCAAATTCGAAAAGTCCACACCATAGCCCAAAGACTGGCACACAAACCCATACACCACCATGATAAACACACAGCCAAACACGCCGCCCACCGCGCCCTCCACCGTCTTTTTGGGGCTGACGTTTGGGATGAGCTTGTGCCGGCCCATAGTGAGCCCAAACAAAAATGCGAACGTATCCGTAGCCCAGGCTGCCAAAAATGCCGGCCAAACCAGCACTTCGCCAAATTGGCTCTGCCTGATTAACAGTATATGCGCAAACAACACCGTGATATACATAGCTGCAAACACGCTGGTTGCCGCCGTCACAAACCTGGTTTTGCCAAATGCGGCCACCACATACACCGCAATCGCAAGCGTATAAATACAAAGCGCGGGCACCACACGCCCCGCCACGGCAAGGGTGTCAAAGTCGCCCCAGATGATGCCATGGAGCTGCATTAAAAATACGGCCGCGCAAAAAAGAAAACCCAACGCCGCAAGGCCGGGATTGCTTTTTAAGATTTCCAGGGCGTGGTACAGTTCATACAGCGCAAGCATGGCGATGAGCGAAAGCACGACGCCCAGCGTCAGATTGCCCATCACCAGCACAAACACTATAAACAAAAATCCAATCACGCCAATGATGATCCTTTGTTTGAGCATTGTTATACCCCTCCGTACCGCCGGCTGCGCATTTGATAGTCGATGAGCGCAGTCTCAAACCGTTTCGGCGAAAAATCCGGCCAGAAAATGCTGGAAAACCAAAACTCGCTGTAGGCGCACTGCCACAGCAAAAAATTGCTCAGCCGGTATTCCCCGCTGGGCCGGATGATGAGATCCGGGTCAGGCATGCCCGCCGTGTACAGCCGCTCTGCAATTGCTTCCTCTGTAATAGCATCTTCAGAAAGCCTGCCCGCTTTCACATCTTTGGCAATTCCCCGGACTGCTTCTAAAATTTCCTGCCGCCCGCCGTAGTTGAGTGCAATGTTGATGGTGATGCCGGTTTTGTGCCTGGATTTTCGCTCCACCTCGTCGATGAGCGCAATAATTTCATCGGACAGGCCATCTCTTGCGCCCAGCACGCACACCCGCGCATCCTTTGCGCCAAGCAGGGTGTCATAGTCCTTCAAATAGCGGGTGAGCAGCCTCATCAGTGCGTCCACCTCGTCTTTGGGCCGTTTCCAGTTTTCGGTGGAAAAGGCATAGACCGTCAGGTATTTGATCCCCAGATTCCCTGCGTATTCCACAATTTTTTCCAAATTTTTGGCGCCCATGCTGTGCCCCGCGCTTCTGGGCAGGCCTCGCTTTTTGGCCCATCTTCCGTTGCCGTCCATAATAATGGCCACATGCGCGGGCAGATGGTTCTTGTCCAGCTTGCGGCGCCCCTTGCGCCCATTTTGCAGTCCAAACATACATTGCCCCCGGTTTTTACACAGATAAAATTTCTTTTTCTTTGGCCGCCGTGGTGTCGTCTATGGTTTTAATATATTGGTCGGTCAGCTTTTGTATGTCTTTTTCCATGTCTTTTAAGTCATCCTCGGTGATTTCGCCGTTCTTTTTCTGCGCCTTAAACGCCTCCATGGCGTCGCGGCGGATGCTGCGGATGGCAACCTTTGCCGTCTCACTCTTTTTGTGCACGTCCTTTACCAGCTCTTTCCTGCGCTCCTCTGTAAGCGGCGGGAAATTTAAGCGGATGGCTTTGCCGTCGTTTTGCGGGTTGATTCCTAAGTCCGACTTGTTAATTTCCTTTTCGATTTCCCCCACAATCCCTGCATCCCACGGCTGAATCAAAATGGTGCGCGCATCGGGCACCGAAATGCTTGCCACCTGGGAGAGCGGAGATGATACGCCGTAATATTCCACCGAAATGCGGTCTAAAACCGCCGGATTGGCGCGCCCGGCACGCACGGTATTCAACTCATTTTCCAGCGCTGCAATGCTCTTTTTCATCTTGCTTTCAAATTGTTCATACTTTGCCATAATTGGTTCGCTCCTTTATTGGTAAGTTCCTTTACTTTACAAGCGTGCCGATTTCCTCGCCCATCACCGCACGCTTGATATTTTCTGGATCATCCAAGCCAAACACCCGAATGGGGATTTGATTGTCCATACAAAGGGAGGTGGCGGTGGAATCCATCACCCCAAGGCCTTTGTTTAATACTTCAATATACGAGAGGTTGTCAAATTTTACTGCATTTTTGTTGATGTTGGGGTCGCTGTCATATACGCCGTCCACCTTTTTGGCAAGCAAAATGATTTCCGCATCAATTTCCGCTGCACGCAGCGCCGCGGTGGTGTCGGTGGAGAAAAACGGGTTTCCAGTGCCGCATCCAAAAATGACCACCCGCCCCTTTTCCAAATGCCGCTCTGCCTTGCCGCGGATGTACGGTTCAGCGAGCTGCCGCATTTCAATGGCAGTCTGCACGCGGGTTGCCACCCCGCGCTGTTCCAGCGCATCCTGCATGGCAATGGCATTGATGACAGTTGCAAGCATGCCCATGTGGTCGGCACGGGTGCGGTCCATATTTTCGCCGGTCCGGCCGCGCCAGAAGTTCCCGCCGCCCACCACAATGGCCACCTGCACGCCAAGCGCCACACAGTCTTTGATGGTATTGGAAATGCTTGCAATGGTGTCTTCGCAAAGCCCAAAGCCCTTGTCCCCCGCGAGCGCCTCACCCGAAAGCTTTAACAAAACGCGTTTATATTTTGGTTTCATATCAGTTTGTTCCTTTCGAATTCTTTTTTATATTCATTCGACGCCATACCAGCCAATTCCTTCTTCATCACACGCCGGCAAGCGCCGCAATTTCCTCCGGCGCAAACACAATCCGGTCCGCACCAGCCGCCAAAAGCTCGTCTTCTTTCCGAAACCCCCAAGTCACGCCCACAGTAAACGCCCCGGCGTTTTTTCCAGTTTTAATATCGGTGGCGGTGTCGCCAACATACAGGCAGTGCTCTGGCAAAACGCCAAACCCGTCTAACATGGAAAAGAGAAGCGCCGGATCGGGCTTGAGCGTTGTGCCCGCCGTTTGCCCCTGCACACAGTCAAACGCATTGCCAAACAATGCGCGCACCACATCGCACACCGCGCCGTGCGGCTTGTTGGAAAGCACGCCGAGCTTGATCCCCGCGCGCTTAAGCGCGTCAATCAGCGCCAGCACGCCTGGATATGCCTTGGTCAAATACATCGAATCGGTCTCATAGTCGTCGTGGTAAAACGCTTTCATCTGCGCAAACAGCGCCTCCGAGTAGGCCCTCGCAGCCTCCAGCATCCGCCTGATTAACAATTCGTAGCCGTTGCCCACAAAATATTTATATTGTTCCGGCAAAAAGGGCGCCAGCCCAAACCGCTCCATCGCGCGGTTGCCGTAGTATGTAATGGTCCCAATGGTGTCTGCCAGCGTTCCGTCCAAATCAAACACCGCCGCACGAATCATGGTGGTTCACCGCCTTTTGATTGTTTTCCAAAAACGTATCAAACCCCGCGGCCACATCCTCTGGCCCTACAATTTGCATCTTGCCCTCAAACATGCACACCCATGCAAAAAACGTGGGGCTGACATTGACGCTCGCGCTTGCAAGAAACCGTGCACTCCCCGCGCGGTGCAAATAGACGCCCTCGCCAAAGCGGTCGATTACCGGGTTTACCAGGGAATTGTCGCACAAAAGCTCCACTTTCCTCGTCTGCCCGCCATACATGCTAAACACCTTGCGGGAATATTCGCCCAAGTGAAACCGTTCGCCGGAAGCTTCGCGGATGTCGTCCGCCGGCTCGTCCAAAATGCGGATGTCCGACATGCGGTCCACCCGAAAGTGTGTAAGCCCGCTGTATTTTGGATAGCGCGAAATCACATAGTAGTTTTCGTCTGAAAAGTTGAGGCTATAGGGCGAGATGACATACTCCGCCCCACCGTTTTTGAGCACCCGTTGTTTATCCGGCGTGTATTCGTAGTATAAAAACGCCACTTTTTTGCCGCCGTAAATGGCGTCGTGGAGCTTGTCCACGCTGTAATAGATCGCTTCGTTGAGCGTTTTAGCCCGCTCAGCCGTATATACCTGCCGCTGGAGCGTTTGCGCCAGATGCACGCTTGTGAGCCCCTCCAGCTTTTTTATAAGCTGGTTGCTCTTTTTTTCCGTGATAAACCGCGACGCCTGCACGCTGTCCACCAAAAGCTTGAGCTCAGGCAGTTCAAAGGAGCGTGACGCCATGTAATATCCCTTTCCGGGCTCTAGCAAAATGTCAAATCCAAACTGGTTTAAGGTTTCAATATCGCCGTAAACCGATTTGCGCTCCGCGCTGATACCAAAGCTTGTCAGACGCCGCACAAGCGCCGGCATGGGCATGGGATGCGCCTCATCGGTTTCTTGCATCAGGATTTTTAACAGATACAAAATCTTGAGCTTTTGGTTGGACTGCCTTGCCATATCTGCCCCTCCTATTTCAGCTCGGCGATGGTCACGCCCGCATCGCCCTCGCCAAATCCCGCCAGCCGGTAATGCTTTACGCTGGGGTGCCGTTTTAAATAGGCCTGTATGCCGGCCCTGAGCGCGCCGGTGCCCTTGCCGTGAATAATGCGTACCTCATGCAGCGATGAGAGCACGGCGTCGTCTAAAAATTTATCCAAGAGATAGGTGGCATCCGCAATGTTCTGCCCGCGGATGTCAAGCTCGGTGCTCATACTCATGGCCTTGGACCCGCCGCCCGCAATATTTTGGCGGTGCGGCTTGCGGTTGGGCGCAGATTCGTCTGTGAGCCGCAGATTGGAAAGGTTGGCCTTCATTTTCATCACGCCCACCTTCACCAGCAAATCGCCCTTGTTGTCAGGCAGCGTGAGCACCGTGCCCTTTTGCTTTAAGTTCACAATCTCCACACTGTCGCCCAGCTTGACCTGCTTTGGCGGCTTGTCGGACGTATTTTTTGCAAACAGGGTTTCGCTCAGCGCGCCCGCGTTTTTCTTTGCCGTTTCCAAAAGCTTGCGGCGTGCGTTTTCCGCCGCGCGGTTGGCCTCTTTTTGGTCGCGCAGCTTTTGCGCCGCACGCATTTGGGAAAGCAATTCGTCCGCTTCGTCTTTGGCCTGATCCAAAATCTTTTTGGCGTCCTGGCGCGCCTTTTCAATAATTTTATCCGTTTTTTCCAAAAGCGCCTTGTTCCGGTGCGCCATTTCCCGCTTTAAGCTGGCGGCCTCGGCCTGATAGGCCTGCGCGCGCTCCCGCTCCTGCTCTGCCATCTGCCGGTTTTTTTCAAGCTTTGCAAGCACGTCTTCAAATTTGACGTTTTCCGCATTTAAGTGTTCACGCGCTTTTTCAATCAGATAGTCGGGCAGGCCCAGCCGCCCGGCAATGGCAAACGCATTGCTCTTGCCCGGCACGCCGATTAGCAGCCGGTAGGTGGGCGCAAGGGTTTCCACGTCAAATTCACAGGACGCGTTTTCCACCCGCGCCGTGGACAGCGCGTACAGCTTTAATTCGCTGTAGTGCGTGGTGGCGGCGCACTTGGCGCCCATGTTTTTTACAAATTCCAAAATGCTGATGGCAAGGGCCGCGCCCTCCACCGGGTCGGTGCCCGCGCCCAGCTCGTCAAACAGGCACAGCGTGCCCGCGCCCGCCTTTCCCACAATGTCCACTAAGTTGACCATGTGCGCCGAAAAGGTGCTCAAGCTCTGCTCAATGCTCTGCTCGTCGCCAATATCGGCAAACACCTCGTCAAACACCGCGATTTCCGACCCTTCGGCAGCGGTGATGTGCAGGCCCGCCTGCGCCATGAGCGTGAGCAGGCCGATGGTTTTTAAGGTGACGGTTTTCCCGCCCGTGTTGGGGCCGGTAATCACCAGTGTGTCAAAGGCTTTGCCCAAATAGATGTCGGTGGGCACCACGGTTTTCTCATCTAACAGCGGGTGCCGCGCCTTTATGAGGTTGAGCACGCCGTTTTGATTGAGTTTCGGCATAAACGCGTCGGTTGCAAGGGCGTATTTGGCCTTTGCAAACAGCAAATCTAACAGCGCAATGGTTTCAAAGCTCATGGCCAGAAGCTTTCCCACCGTGGCCACATCGTTTGAGAGCTTTGCCAAAATGCGTTCCACTTCATCCTGCTCAAGCGTGGTCAGCCGGCGGATTTCATTGTTGGTTTCCACCACGCTCATGGGCTCAATAAACACCGTCGCGCCGGTGGAAGAAACGTCGTGCACAATGCCGGGCACATCTCCCTTGTGTTCGGCTTTGACCGGCACCACATAGCGGTCGCCGCGCAGCGTGATAATTTGCTCCTGCAAATACTTTTGCTTGCCCGGGCTTGCAATCATCTTTTGCAAAATTTCCCGCACCTTGTTGTTGGCGGAACGGATTTTACGGCGGATGTCCAAAAGCGCTGGGCTTGCATCGTCCGCAATGGTTTCATTGTCAATAATACACGCGCCAATTTCCGTCTCCAGCGCCTTATCGGCATACAGCGCATCGATGTGCTCGCCAATGGCGCCTGTTTCCATGTCGTCGGTGTAGCCAGAAAACCGCCGTGCGGTTTTTAGCACACGCCCAATTTCCAATAAATCCGCGCACGTCAAAACGCCCCCGATGTCCGCGCGCTTTAAGGCGGGCCGGATATCGCGGGAGCACAAAATGGGCGGGCTGCCCTTTTTGGCAAGGATGGCCAGGGCCTGTGCGGTCTCCTGCTGCATTTTTTCTACCGTACGGACATCTGTTTCAGGCACAAGGCGTAAAATCTCCTCCGCGGCGATGTCCATGACAGCATGCTGGGAAAGTCTATTTAAAATTTTATCAAATTCTAACGTTTTTAACACTTTGCTGTTCATGTCAAACGGCGCAAAAATGCGCCTCCTCCTTTGGCAAAACTCCATACAGAAGCGTGTGCTGCATTTCCATTTTATACAATCCTATATATGGCAGCATCCTTTTTTGGATATTATACCATAGTATGCCGCCGGATGCAAATTTTATTTACCCCTGCCTCTGTCCTTTTTATAGGACACCAATTCCTATATACTAAACCCATACCAAAGAGAAAGGGGATCTTTTTATGAAAAACTTAAAAACGTTGTTTCATATCCTGACAGCGTGCGGGATATTGGTATTAATCGGAACTGCCGGGGCCAGCGACATTGACGCGGCGGGGATCAGCGAAGTGGTACGCCGCGGTGCGGCGGGCGTAGCTATGGTTGCCGCGGGCATGGCAGGCAGCCGGGCAGTGACAGCGCTTTCCCAGCTCAAAGCGCGGATCTGCAAAAAGCCGGAGGCGCGGATACGGCATGCAGTTTGAACGCAAAAAGCAGGCCGTTTGCTATGCACCCCAAAGGTCATACCCTTTTTGTGGTGCATCGTTTTTTGTAACTACATTTCCATCCATTTGCCAACAAAAAAACACGGCAATCCGCAGACTGCCGCGCAAAAAAGGCTGGCGCATCAGCGCCGGGTGATGACAGGCTGGAGCTGCTCCCCGTCTAAAGCCGCCATAAGCGCATCTGGCACAAGGTCCATGAGCGCCACCAGCGAATTTGGCTTTTTTACGGGGTCGTCCTGCGCAAAGGGTACAAAATATACGTTCTTTGCGTTGAGCAGCACGCCCAAATTCTGTGCGCTCGCCCCCAATCCGTCGTTGGTGGACACCGCAATGAGCAGCGGGTTTTGATTGCGCAGGCTGGCCTTTGCCGCCATCGCCACACACGAATCCGTCATGCCGCTTGCAAGCTTTGCCAGCGTGTTGCCGGTGCACGGCGCCACCACCATCGCGTCCAATAAATTTTTCGGCCCAATGGGCTCTGCATCCTTGATGGTATGGATGACCGGCTTTCCTGTAATGGCTGTAAGCTTTGCAACAAACTCTGCCGCCTTGCCAAACCGCGTATCGGTGACATAGGAAATCTCACTCATCACAGGCGTTACCTCTGCACCCAGCGCGACCAGCCTTTCAATTTGGGGAATCACTTTTTGAAACGTACAAAAGGACCCAGTCATGGCAAACCCAACGTTTAACCCAGTCAGTTCCAATCTTTACACCCCCAAATCCGTCATGATGTTTTCCACTGCCTGCTTGATGATTTCGCCCGCTGTGCGGGGCGCCACTTTACCAGGCAGCGAAAGCGCCTGAATGAGTGTCAAGCCCGCCTTTTCGGCCTTTTCGCGGTCAATGCCGCCGGGCAGTGAGGCAAGATCTATAAGCAGGCAATCCTTTTTTATCTTTTTGAGTGCGTCCGTTCCCATAATCTCATGCGGAACGGTGTTAAAGATCACATCGAATTTTTTCAAAGTGCCTTCCAGCTCACGCAGCGGGACGCCATGGTAGCCAAAGGCTGAAATCCACGCCAAATCCTCAAATTTGCGCGCTTCCACATAGGTGTCGCTGCCAAGTGCCAAAAGCGTTTTGGCAAGCTGCTTTCCCACCCGGCCAAACCCCAGCACCAGGCTTTTGCTGCCATGGATGGTGATGGGCAGGTGTTTCATGGCGATTTCCACCGCGCCCTCCGCGGTTGGGATGCAGTTGAGCACCGCCATTTCCTCGCGTATAAAATAGTCAATTACTGTCACTTCATAAATTTTTCCCAAGTTCATAATTTTTGGCGTAGCTTTGCCGCAAAGAAGAATTTGATGTTTCTTCATTTTGGTAAAAAGCTCATAAAAGTATATTTTCCCGTCGAACAGCGGTGTTCGAACCGTGAGGTCGTCATTGGTGACGGGCAGCCCGGTCACCACAATATCCACACCCAAAAGTGCAGATGAGAGATCGGAACACCTTGTTACATTTTTGTCAAACGCAATATCGTCGTCAAAGCCGTAGCATTTTACGTCACAGCCGTCGCGTGCAAAGCTGTCTGCAATCGTCACAAGGCGCATGTCGCCGCCCAAAACTAGTATTTTTTTGTCAAGCACCCTACTCCCTCCTTTGTGTTTTACACACTGTATCGTATGTCTGAGCGGGTGAAATTGTGCTTGGCCGCACACCGCCGTAAAATGCGCAAAAAAAGCCGGGGCGCATGATGCGCCCCGGCTCTGTCTTTCAAAGCTTTTATTGTTCGCCGTTTTTTTGTTTCATCATAGCCCGCACCTTGAGCGGCAGGCCAAACAGGTTAATAAACCCTTCCGAATCTTTGTGGCTGTAAAGCTCGTGGCTGTCGCCAAAGCTTGCAATGTCCTCATTGTAGAGTGAATAGGGCGATTTTGCACCCGCAGGCGAAATGTGGCCCTTGTAAAGCTTTAAGCGGACCTCGCCGGTAACCGTCTCCTGCGTGCTGTCCACAAATGCGGAAAGCGCTTCGCGCAGGGGCGTATACCATTTACCGTCATACACAAGTTCCGAAAATTTGATGGCGGCCTGGCGTTTGAACGCCTGGGTGTCGCGGTCTAAGCACAAATATTCCAGCTCTTCATGCGCGGCATACAAAATGGTGCCGCCCGGCGTTTCATACACGCCGCGGGACTTCATGCCCACCAGCCGGTCTTCCACAATATCCGCCAGCCCCACGCCGTATTCGCCGCCGATTTTGTTGAGTTCTTCCACCAGCGCCACCGGGCCGTATGCCTTGCCGTCAATGGTGACCGGCACGCCCTTTTCAAAGCCGATGGTGAGGTATTTGGGGGTATCCGGCGTCTTTTCGGGCGGGACGGTGAGCTTTAACAGGCTTTCCAGCTGCGGCTCATTCCACGGATCCTCCAAATCCATGCCCTCATGGCTAATGTGCCAAATGTTGCGGTCGCGCGAATAGAGGTCTTTTTTGGTAACGGGAATCGCAATGCCGCGTTTTTCCGCATAGTCCACCGCATCCTCGCGCGATTTGATATCCCAAATGCGCCACGGGGCGATAATTTTTAAATGCGGGGCCAGCGCCTTGATGGTGAGCTCAAACCGCACCTGGTCGTTTCCCTTGCCAGTTGCGCCGTGACAGATGGCAACCGCGCCCTCTTTTTTTGCAATTTCCACCAGCCGCCTTGCAATGATGGGGCGCGCATGCGACGTGCCTAAAAGGTATTTGCCCTCATACACCGCGCCCGCCTTTAAGGTGGGGAAAATAAAGTCGCGCACATATTCCTCACGCAAATCCTCTATGTAAAGCTTGGATGCGCCCGCCGCCTTTGCGCGCGCGTCTAAGCCCTCGGTTTCCTTGCCCTGCCCTACGTCGCCGCAAACCGCAATTACGTCGTAGTCGTAGTTCTCCTTAAGCCACGGTATGATAATGGACGTATCCAGCCCGCCGGAGTACGCCAAAACAACTTTTTCTTTGGACATCTTGATTTTCCTCCCATTTGTGATAAAATATAGTTGTATTATACATCAAGCGTTTTAAATTTGCAAGCGCATTTTTGAGAGGACAAATCGATGATCATCTTAGGCGTAGACCCCGGCATTGCCATTGTGGGCTGGGGTGTAATAAAATATCATTTGAACAAGTATACGGCGCTGGGCTTTGGCGCGGTCACCACCCCTGCGGGCATGGACTTCCCCGCGCGGCTAAAGCTGGTGTATGACGGCATCAGCGAAGTGGTGTCTCAGTACAAGCCGGAATACATGGCAGTGGAAGAACTGTTTTACAACAACAACGCCAAAACTGTCATCCAAGTGGCACAGGGGCGGGGCGCGGCCATTTTGGCGTGCGCCAACCAAAATATGATGATTGCAGAATATACGCCGCTGCAAGTCAAACAGGCGGTGGCAGGCTATGGGCGGGCGGACAAGGCGCAGGTGCAGCAGATGGCAAAAACGCTCTTGCACTTAAAGGCAGTGCCCAAGCCGGATGACACGGCAGACGCGCTGGCCATTGCCATCTGCCACGCCAATTCGTTTAATTTTAACGCGCTTTTGAAAGGATAGGAGAGATTTCATGTTTCGCTATATCAGCGGCAATTTAATGGAACGGGACACCGCGTCGGTGGTCATTGACGTAGGCGGCGTGGGGTTTCACATCTTTACCTCGCTCTATTCGCTTGGCGATGTGGCAAGCGTCCCTATCGGCGGGCCGGTCACGTTTTACACCTTTCTTTACATCAAAGAGGGGATTATGGATTTATATGGCTTTTCCACCAAAGAGGAGCTTTCCATGTTTGAGCTGCTCATTTCGGTGTCCGGCGTGGGCGCCAAGGGCGCAGCCGCCATTTTGTCGGCAGGCGGCCCGTCTAAAATTGCCATCAGTGTGGTGACGGGCGACGCAAAAACCATCACCAGGGCACAGGGCATTGGGCAAAAAACCGCCCAGCGCATCATACTGGAGCTCAAGGATAAAATTAAAAACGAGTCGCTCACTTCCGGCGTGGCGCTGTCTGCACTGCCGGAGGAGTCAGATGCGGGGGTTTCGGGCGAAGCCATCAGCGCCCTTATGGTGCTCGGATACAGCAAGGCACAGGCCGAAAAGGCGGTGCTATCATGCAGCCCCAAGCTTCCATCCGTGGAAGAAATCATCAAAGCGGCGCTCAAGAATTTAGCATAGGAACAGGAGATTTTAAATGGACGAACTGGAACGCATTGTGACAAGCGAGCTCATTTCCGAGGACGCGGAGACCGAAAGCGGGCTGCGGCCGCGCTCGCTTGACGAATACATTGGGCAGCAAAAAATCAAAGAAAACCTTTCGGTGTACATCCAGGCGGCCAAAAGCCGCAGCGAGGCGCTGGACCATGTGCTGCTGTACGGCCCGCCGGGGCTGGGCAAAACCACGCTTGCAAACATCATTGCAAACGAAATGGGGGTCAATATCCGCATCACATCCGGCCCCGCCATTGAAAAGCAGGGGGATCTTGCGGCCATTTTAACCAACCTGGCGGAGTTTGACGTGCTGTTTATTGATGAAATCCACCGCCTGAGCCCCAGCGTGGAGGAGGTGCTTTACCCGGCCATGGAAGACTTTGCGCTGGACATCATCATCGGCAAAGGCCCCAGCGCGCGCTCCATCCGGCTGGACTTGCCCAAATTTACACTGGTGGGCGCCACCACCAAGGCGGGCAACATGACCTCCCCTTTGCGCGACCGGTTTGGCGTGCTTTCCCGGCTGGATTTATACACGCCGGAGGATTTAAAGAAAATTGTCAAACGCTCGGCGCACATTTTAAACGTACAGATTACTGAAGACGGCGCGGCGGAAATTGCAGCGCGCTCGCGGGGGACGCCGCGTATTGCCAACCGGCTCCTAAAGCGTGTGCGTGATTTTTCCGAGGTGATGGGCGACGGCGTTATCACCAAAGATATTGCCGATTCGTCGCTTGCGCGCATTGAAATTGACAAAATCGGCCTAGATGCCACCGACGCCAATATGATCCGCTCCATGATTAAAAACTTCGGCGGCGGGCCGGTGGGACTAGAAACGCTGGCCGCCACCATCGGCGAGGACGCCAACACCATTGAAGATGTCTATGAACCCTATTTATTGCAGCTTGGGTTCATCAGCCGCACACCGCGGGGGCGCATTGTCAACAAAGCTGCCTATGACCACTTTCATATTCCATTTGACAAACAATAATCGAGTTTTCATAAAAACAAGGCGGAAAGCAAGCTGCTTTCCGCCTTGTTTTTAACATTACGCGTCAATGTCCACCAGGGCTTTGATTACGCGCCCCAAAATGCGGATATCCCCCATTTTATACTGTGCCGGGACATAGCCCGGGTCAGAGCTGTCAGGCACCAGCGTAATGATATTGTCAAACTGGTATATCCGCCGGATGACAATTTTGTCGTCCACCACAACCACGCCGCACTTGCCGTCTGTCACATCCTCACCGCGTTTGATAATGATGTGGTTGTTTTTCTCAAGCTTGGCTTTGTCCATGGAATTGTCCGCGCACCGGATGGAAAAGAAATCGCCGGACCGGAGATTAAAGCAGTCGGGCAGCTCCAAATATCCCTCAATCTTGCTCAGCTCATTGTTGACAATTTCCGAAATGTTTTGAATGTCAAATACCGGGATCTTTCTGCCCTTGATAAAATTGATAAACCGGTCTTTGAATTCTGTTTCCCCAAGAAGGTAATCGATATTGACATCAAACAGCTCAGCCAGCCGCTTGATGTTTTCTGCCGACGGAAGGCCATAGTCCACCTCATAATTCGATATGGTTGTCTTTCCCACGCCCAGCTGGTCCGCAAGCTCGGCTTGTGATAGCCGCAGATCCCTCCTGAGTTCCCGAATCCGCTCGCCTGTCGTTTTTACCTCATCTTTTTCCATATCCGCCATGATATCACTTCCCTTCTTTGCGCTGTATTTTTATACATTATATCGCATTTTTCCACTAAATGTCAATTCCTCCGTCCACTTCTGTCAAAATTGGATTTTTGATGTCGGCACGCGAAAAAAAGGCAAAAAAAGAATATAATTGACATAATTGGGTTTAAAAATGAATGAAAAATTTTCGTATTCCGCTTACAATACTCTTAAAAGGAGTGAACAATATGCAAACGATTGAACAAAAATTTCAAAAACCCAGCAGAAAAGAAACGGTTATACAGTTTGGTGAGGGCGGATTTTTGCGTGGATTTGCCGACTGGATGATACAAAAGCTCAATGACAGCGGCAAATACGAAGGCAGCGTTGTGGTGGTGCAGCCCATCGAGAACGGCATGTGCGACAAGCTCTCCGAGCAATCCTGCCTGTATACGCATGTGATGCGCGGCATAGAAGGCGGAAAGCCTGTGGTGCGCAAAGAAGTGATTGACGTGATTTCCCGCTGTGTAAAGCCCTATGAAGACTATGCGGCCTATTTAAAGCTTGCGGAAAACCCCGATTTCCACGTGATCATTTCCAATACCACTGAGGCGGGCATTGCCTATGTTGCGGGCGATAAGCTGGACGACAAGCCCCCCAAATCGTATCCTGCAAAGCTCACCGCCCTGCTCTACCGGCGCTATCAGCTGGGGCTGGACGGCTTTTTGGTGCTGCCCTGCGAGCTCATTGACAAAAACGGCGCAAAATTAAAAGAAATTGTATTGCAATACGCAAGCGACTGGAAGCTGGAATCCGGATTTGTGGATTGGTTAAACCAGAAAAACCACTTTTGCAGCACATTGGTAGACCGCATTGTCACCGGCTATCCGCGCGATGAAGACATGGAGCTCGGCTATATTGACAACATGGTGAACACATCGGAGGTGTTCCACCTTTGGGTCATTGAGGGCGACAAGGCGTTAAACGAACAGTTCCCGCTTGCCGACATTGGATTAAACGTCATTTGGACCGATAAAATGGAGATGTACCGCACCAGGAAGGTGCGCATTTTAAACGGCGCGCACACCTCTTTGGTGCCCTATGCCCTGCTTTCGGGCTTTGACACCGTAAAATCGTGCGTAGACGACGAAACAATGTATGCACATTTAAGAAAATGCGTATTTGACGAAATCATCCCCACGCTGGATCTCCCAAAAGAGGAGCTGCTAGACTATGCCGAAAATGTGCTGGAGCGGTTTTCCAACCCTTACATTAAGCACTTTTTGTCCTCCATTGCGCTCAATTCGGTGAGCAAATTCAAAGTACGGGTGCTGCCCTCTATTTTAGAATACATCCGGCGGTTTGACAAGCTGCCCGAAACACTGGTGTTCTCGTTTGCCAAGCTGATTGAATTTTATAAAAAAGGCACGCCCAATGACGATGCAGATATCATGGCATTTATGAAGTCAGCGTCTGTGATGGACATTTTGAAAAACACCGCGCTGTGGGGCGAAGATGTCTCCTTCTTATATGACGCGGTTGCAAAGGATGTGAATGCATGAAGATTCATCCGTCCGACAATGTGTGTGTCGATTTGTCCACCGGGCACAAGGTGGCAGGCCGCGACATCAAACAGGGTGAAAACATCATCAAATACGGGTTTCCCATCGGCCATGCCCTGTGCGATATCAAGGCCGGCGATGCGGTACATACCCACAATTTAAAAACCAATTTAAAAGACCAGCTCTCCTATACTTATCAGCCGGAATTTGCGCCTCAACCCCAAAGCATTTCGCGCACCTTTAATGGGTATGTGCGCGAGGACGGCCGGGCAGGCATCCGCAACGACATTTGGATTGTCAACACGGTGGGATGTGTGAACAAAGTGGCCGAAGCGCTGGCAAAAGAGACCGGCGCGCTGTGTTTCCCGCATCCGTTTGGCTGTTCCCAGCTGGGCGACGACCACGCCACCACGCAAAAAATCTTAGCCGGCCTTGTGCGCCATCCCAATGCGGGCGGCGTGCTGGTGCTGGGGCTGGGATGCGAAAACAACAATATTTCCGAGTTTCAAAAGGTGCTCGGCGAAACCAATCCCAACCGGGTGAAATTTTTAAATTGCCAGGACGTTTCGGACGAAATTGCCGAAGGCAAACGGCGCATAAGTGAACTGCGCGCATATGCCGACACGTTTTCGCGTCAGGAAATTGGCGCGGAAAAACTGGTGGTGGGCTTAAAGTGCGGCGGCAGCGACGGCTACAGCGGCATCACGGCAAACCCGCTGGTGGGCCGGTTTTCCGACCTTTTAATTGCCTGCGGCGGCGCGTCGGTGCTCACCGAGGTGCCGGAAATGTTCGGCGCGGAAACGCTTTTGATGAAGCGGTGCAAAAATGAGGCGGTATTTGAAAAAACCGTAAAGCTCATCAACCAGTTTAAAGACTATTTTATCCGCCACGGGCAGGTGGTGTATGAAAACCCGTCCCCCGGCAACAAGACGGGCGGCATCACCACGCTGGAGGAAAAGTCGCTGGGCTGTGTGCAAAAGGGCGGCACCTCAAAGGTGGTGGATGTGCTGGACTACGGCGACACGGTGAAAACGCCGGGATTAAACCTTTTAAACGGCCCGGGCAACGACATTGTAGCCATCACAAACCTGGCGGCGGCAGGCTGCCAGATGGTATTGTTTACCACAGGGCGCGGCACACCGGTGGGCGCGCCGGTCCCCACGGTTAAAATTGCCACCAACACCCCGCTCTTTGAGAAAAAGCCGGGATGGATGGACTTTAACGCGGGCACGCTTCTTTCCGGCAAGAGCATGGATGCGCTGTCAGCCGAGCTGTTTGACTATTGCATCAAAGTGGCGGGCGGCCAAAAAACCCAAAACGAACTGCATGGATATCGCGAAATATCTATTTTTAAAGACGGCGTGACGCTGTAAATTGGTAGTGTAAAGTAAAAATGAAAGAATAGCATAATGATTTCACAAAAAAACTG
>JAJXRJ010000037.1 GCA_021629085.1 Oscillospiraceae bacterium
CACATAAAAATATGCACCTCCAAAAGTGTCTAACTTTTGGGGTGCATATCAATTTGACTGCTCTTTTTTTGTTTTCCAATATAACCGAGCGGAATTTTAAATGTTATCGTGCAAACACATGCTCGCCGGGTTCAAACGAAACAACATTGCCGTTGATATCCAGCTTGCCTGGACGGTCAGATTTTATGCGCACCTCGGTTTGGTTCCATTCCACCGAAATTCCCTTGTGGCTGCCCTTTACCCAGGAGAGGGCGTCAATGAAGCAGGGTTTTATCAAAAGCCCGTTTTCATTTATATGAATACCTGCCAAATGCTTGTAAAACCACATGTCCACCTCGCTGAACATGTGATGGTTCCGCGAATTGTCTTTGCCGTTGAAGCGATGGACAATTTCCCAGTTTTCGCAAAGGGTGGATATGCCAAGGTTGATCCAGTAGGCATAGCTGGGCATGGTGGGATTGACCACCATTTTATACAGCACATCTGCATAGCCGTTTTCCGAAAGCGCGGAGAAGATATATTTGGTGCCCAAAATACCGCAGTCAATGTGGTAGTCTTTTTGCCGTACCAAATCGGCCAGATGTGCGGCTGCCGCGGGGATCTCTTCCGGCTCATACAGCCCCTGGTAAATGGCGCAGGCCATGCCGGTTTGATTGTCACCTTTTACAATGCCGTCTTTGATAAACGCAGCGCGGAATGCCGCTTTGACCTTTTTGGCAAGCGCCTCATATTTGGATGCATCCTCGCCGAGCACCTTGGCGCACTTTGCCATGGTGACGGCATTGGCATAGTAATATCCGGTGTCAGTGATGATGGTGTCGCACACATTGCCGTCGTGCGGGTGGCACCAGTCGCCCAGGCCATAGTTCACCAAATACCCTTCCTGCATGGTATACATGTAGTCCATGTAGCGCTGCATGTTTTCCCACATCATAGAGATGATAGAGGAGTCGCCGTAAATTTGATACACATACCACGGGATTTGAATGAGCGCGCTGTCCCACGCGGGGCCGCTGCCCCAGTGATAGCCCCACGAAGAGGTGGGGACAATACCGGGAAGCTGGCCGTTTGGACGCTGCACGTCTTTAAAGTCCCACAGCCATTTGCGGTAAGCCTCCAGCATGTCGTAGTTCATGAGCGACTGCTCGGCAGACAGCAGCGCATCGCCCGTCCAGCCGTTTTGCTCCCGCTGGGGACAGTCGGTGGGAATGCCCATCCAGTTGGTGAGCGTAGCGCGGCGGGTTGCCGCGTGAATTTTGTTGAGCATGTCGTCGCTTGAGGTAAAATCGCCAATAATCGCAAGGTCGGTGTGCACCACCCGCACATAGAGCTCAAATTCCTCCGGTGCACCTTTTACATCCATATAGCGGAACCCGTGATAGCCAAATTTGGGCTCCCATTCTTCCCAGTCGCCGGTACCTCTTAAGGTGTATTCTTCCCCTTGGGTGGGCATGCCTTCGTTAAACCGGTTTTCCACCCAGGTGTCCAGCGACCCGTCCTCGTGAAGCGCTTCGCCATATTCCACCTCAATTTTCTGCCCGCTTTCGCCTTTGGCGCGAATCATCACCCAGCCGCTTACGTTTTCGCATGCGTCGTAAACGCCGCTCTCAAGCTTTTTGGGGCGAATGGTGCGGATGATGCGGATGGGCGGGTGCTCCATTGGCAGCAAAACACCGCCGGGACCGGGTTTGACCAGCACGTTGTCCCAATCAGAGTCGTCAAAATCGGGCAAATCCCATCCGTCAATTTCTAAGCGGGCGTCATAGATTTCACGGCTGCGCACCTGGTTGTAAACCACAGGGCTGTCAGCACATTTCCACGAGCTGTCTGTTAAAATGACGTCCTGTGACCCGTCGGCATAGGTGATTTCCAGCTGCACAATGAGCTTTGGGGCGCTTCGCCAGGTGGCTTTTTCATAATCCCATGTGGTACACGGCGTGTTATACCAGCCGTTGCCTAAAATGGCGCCAAATGCATTTTTGCCCTCTAAAATCAGATGGGTCACATCAAACGTGTTGTAACGTGTGGTGTAGTCATAGCGGGTAATGGGGGTCACCAGCACATCGTCTGTCACCGGTTTGCCGTTGATGGTATATACGCCGTTGCCCAGACCGCACACATAGAGCACTGCCTGTTTCACATCCGCCTTTGCCAAAAACGTTTTTCGCATATAGGGCGCAGGTTTATCCGGCGCTTTGTCATATTTTTTCACAATCCATTTTGCCTCTTCAAACATAATAGATTCCCCTTTTGCCATTTTATTTGTTTCATTATATGCCATCTGGCTATAAAAAACAAGGTACGCTTTTAACCGAAAATCGCACTGTTTTAAAGTCTTGATGCAATCTTTACAAATGTCGGTATTTGTGATAGACTGTAATAAAAGGAGGATTTTTAGGTGAAAAAATTTTTATTGGAATTTCGAAAATTTGCCATGCGCGGCAATGTCATTGACCTGGCAGTCGGCGTTATTATCGGCGGCGCGTTTCAGGCCATTGTGACGTCGCTGGTTAACGATCTCATTTCGCCGCTCATTGGATTGATTGCCAAAACCGACTTTAACCAGCTTGCCTTTTCGGTTGGGGGCGTGAATATCAAATACGGCTCGTTTATCACAGCCGTGCTCAATTTCCTCATCATGGCATTTGTGCTGTTTTTGCTGGTAAAGACGATGAACACGCTGTCCAACCTTGGTAAGCATAATGAACCCAAACCCGAAGTGCCAACAGTAAAAATCTGCCCGTTCTGCTGCTCGGAAATTGCGGTTAAAGCAACCCGCTGCCCGCACTGTACCTCTATTTTAGAAGATGTGGCAGAGCTTTCGCCGGCGGGAAAAGTGTGAGTGCAAAAAAAGAGTGGATATGAAACGGAAAATTTAGTATAATGAAAAAAATCATGTAAAAAGGGGAGGTCTTTGTTTGAAAAAAGGAATTTCGTTGTGTTTGGCATGCATTCTTCTTGTGTGCACCATTTCTGTGCCTGTGTTTGCACGGGATGAAATCCGGGTGTACATTGATGGCAAAAAACAGGCCTACGACCAGATGCCGGTGCTGGTAAATGACCGGACGCTGGTGCCGCTGCGCGGCATTTTTGAGACGCTGGGTGCCGAGGTTTCGTGGGATGATGCGACACAGACTGCCACTGGCGTATTAGGGGAAAACACGGTTTCACTCACCATTGGAAGTACTGAGGCCACAGTAAACGGACAGGCTGTGGCGCTGGACGTGCCGGCACAGCTCATTTCCGACCGGACCATGGTACCTGTGCGGTTTATCTCGGAAAGCTTAGGCGCGGACGTGGAATGGGACGAGGGCAATGAAGCGGTCATCATCAACAGTAAATCCACCTATGTGCCCAGTATCAACTACAATGACGGGCGTACCATTGAGCCGCTGGCAGATGATTTGCCGAAAAAAAGTGCAGACGGCGTGCCCAATGTGCCAGGCGCGGTGGTAAAACGGCCGGTGCCGACAGAGTTTACCAAGTCCAGCGCATTGGACGACCTGCTCTACTTTGCAGCGCCGGGAGACCCGGAACAGGTATTTGCCAGCCTTGAGGGCGGCGAGGTGTTCGTCACCACCGAGGATTTTATCGGCGCAAAATTGATTGGCGAGGGACAATATGCTACCTATGAGGCGGTGGACGTAGACGGGCCGGGCTTTACAAAGGCACTGCGGTTTACAACCACGGCCGTGCCGGAAAAAAGCTACAGCTGCGCGTTGGAACTTAGAAGCGACCATAAATATCAAACAGACGACGTTGGCGTGCTGGTGGTGTACACCCGCCTTTTAAGCGGCGGAAGTTCCGATTCAGGCACGGGAATGGTGGAGTTCACCCTGCAGGAGGTTGAAAGCGGGCAATATACTGCTGCCTTCCAAAGCACGGTAACATGCCAGCCAGAATGGGAAGCGAACTATATCCCCTTCCAGGCCACCGGGAACTTCACGGGCAAGTCCATCCGGATGCACATCCGTCCGGGGGCGTATGAGCAGGTGGTGGAGGTGGGCGGTTACCAGCTGATCAACTTTGGAAAAAAATATACGGTGGATCAAATGCCCAACTCTACCCATTACGAAGGAATGGAGGAGGACGCACAGTGGCGTAAGGACGCGCTTGCGCGCATTGAGCAAATCCGCAAGGGAGACATTAACATCAACGTTGTGGACGCAAACGGTGCTGCCATTGCCGGCGCGGATGTAAAGCTTGACATGGTGGAATCTGAATTTGAGTGGGGTGTCGCCATCGGGCCCAATGTTTTGGGCGAGGGCGAAGACGCCGACAAATACCGCGAAAACCTGGTGAAATATTTTAACGGCGCAGTGGCGGAAACCATCCAAAAGTGGAACTATTTTGAAAATGATCCCATCACGGCAATGGGCATCACAGACTGGTGCCTGAGAAATGGTATCAAGCACTTCCGCGGGCATTGCCTGGTTTGGGACTATACCTATGAGCCGGGGTGTTCCAGCATGCCGCCCGATTTGGCGCAGTACATTGCAAACGGCGAGCTCGACAAAGCAAAAGAACGGATGAAAACCCACATTTTTGAAGCTGCAGGTGATTTTTCCGGCAAGATTCAAGAGTGGGACGTCATTAACGAATTGACACGCAACGACACCATTTTGACCCAGACCTTTGGGAATGAGATTTTAAAGGATTTGTTTGCATGGGCGCGGGAAGCCGACCCCAACGCCACGCTCTATTTTAACGAGTGCGGCTTAAGCGGCATCAATTCCTACGCATATCGGACGTTCACACAATTTTTAGATTGGGCGGTTGCAAATGATGTGGACTTTGATGCCATCGGCGTGCAGGGACATCAGGGAATGCCAAAAGATCCGCAGATTTTTTATGATATGCTGACTGCACTGGGCGAAAGATATCAAAAACCCATCAAAGTGACCGAATTTGATATCAAGGTAAACGGCACAAAAATGGATCCGAACCTGGAAGGCAACTTTATGCGCGACAGCTTAATTTCCATTTACAGCAACCCCTATGTGACAGGGATGTATTGCTGGGGCTTTGCAAGCTCGGGCGCGGTGCTCATGAACAGGGACTACACCTTAAAGCCGTCAGGCTTAGCCTTTGAAGATATGGTTTACAACAAGTGGTGGACACGGGAAACCGGTTCGACCGACGCTGCAGGAAACTATGCCACCAGAGGCTACTTTGGCGATTATGAAGTGACGGTCACGGCAAATGGCAAAACCAAAACCGTGGACGCCAGATTTTTTAAAGACAGCGATAAAACCCTCACCATTGTGATGGACTAAAAAATAAACGAAAAAATGCGGGCTTATTTGCCCGCATTTTTTAATATGCGTGTTTCCAGCTTTCGTTTCAGTTTGATAAACCGGGTTTCATCCGGCTTGATGGGGGTGACCAAAATGGTGTATAGCCCGGCCCGGTTGCCGCCGTAAATATCGGTAAACAGCTGGTCGCCCACAAGCGCCGTGTTCTTTTTGTGAGAACCCATTGCCCGCATGGCGCGGACCAGCGGTTTTTTGCGTGGCTTAAACGCCCGGTGCGCGGCAAACACGCCCAAATCACGGTTGAACAGTTGCACCCGTTCTTTCCGGCCATTTGAGATAAGCGCATAGGAAATGCCGGCAGCGCGAAGCGTTTCAAAATAGTCCAAAAGCGCTTGGGGCGGCGTTTTTACGTCGTTTGCAACCAGTGTGTCGTCAATGTCAAAAATCACTGCCTGGATGCCGTTTTTTACAAATTCTCCCGGTGGAATTTCATAAATGGAACGAAAGATCCGGTCGGGCAAAAAGCGTTTTCCCATAAAAGCTTCTCCTAAATAACAACAATGGCGGCCAAATGGGCCGCCATTGACTTTTTTTATAATGGAATTTACGCGACTGCGCTTATTCGCCAATCGATGATTTCCCTGAAAAATAGGCTTTGACAGCCTCATTGACTGCACGGCCGTCCGCTCTGCCCATAACTTTGGGCATCACGTCTGCCATAATTTTGCCCATATCCTTCATCGACTGTGCGCCGACGGCGTTTATGGACGCGCATACAATTTCATCTAATTCCGATTTGCTCAACTGGGAAGGCAAATATCCCATGAGGATTTCGATTTCTCGTTTGAGTTCGGCGATAAGGTCCTCGCGGCCGCTTTTTTCATATTCAGGCAGCACGTCTTTGCGCTTTTTGACTTCTTTTGCAATGACGCCGATGATGTCATCGTCTTTGAGTGTGACCTTATTGTCTTTTTCCACCTGTAAAATGGCGGCACGCACGCTTTGCACTGCGTTTTTGCGCACCGTGTCCTTCTCTTTCATGGAGAGTTTCAAATCGTCCATCAGTGTTTCCTTCAGCGCCATAAAAACCCTCCTTTCATCTCTTTTATCGATACGACCTCTTTCTTGCAGCCTCAGATTTCTTTTTGCGCTTTACGCTTGGCTTTTCATAGTGTTCCCGCTTGCGGATTTCCGACAACACCCCTGCCTTTGCGCACTGCCGTTTAAACCGTCTGAGCGCGCTGTCCAAAGATTCGTTCTCTTTAATTCTAATTTCCGACATTAAAATCCCCTCCCTCCGCTACTACACTTGCGCTTTCGCGCTGCTTTGCTGGGATTAGACAAAATTATATAATTCATTATACAATCAAACGATGAAAATGTCAAGTTTTTTTATCAGCCCGGCGGCCAGCCGAGGTTTCTGCCGCCCAGGAGATGGAAGTGTAAATGCCCCACTGTCTGCCCGCCTGCCTCGCCGCAGTTGTTTACCACGCGGAACCCGTCATCTGCAATGCCCAGCTTTCGTGCAAGCTTTGCCGCCACAGAAAAGATGTGCCCCACCACATGGGAATTTTTCTCATCAATTTCAAGTGTGGAGGAAATGTGTTCCTTTGGCACAATGAGCACGTGCACCGGTGCGGCGGGGTTGATATCTAAAAATGCAGCGACAAGCGCGTCTTCATACACCAGTTCAGAGGGAATTTTTTTGTTTGCAATGTTACAAAACAGGCAGTCTGCCATATACGTCGCCTCCTTATTTTGAAAGTTGTTGCATAATTTCTGTTTTGGCCGCCGCAATTGCCGCCAATATGCCGGATGCATCCTTTCCGCCAGCCTGTGCGGAGTCGGGCCGCCCGCCGCCTTTTCCGCCAATGTGCTGTGCAATCTGCTTCACAATATTTCCACAGTGCACGCCTTGTTCCACTGCACCTTTAGTGGCGGTGACAAACATGGAAACCTTGCCGTCTGTATTTGCAAGCAGCACGCCCACTGCTGGGTCGAATTTGTCTTTTACCAGATCTCCTAAGCCGCGCAGGCCGTTCATGTCCACCGCACCGACGTCCCCTGCCACAACCGTTACACCGGATATGGTTTCCGCCGCTGCCAAAACAGCATCAAACCCGCTTTTTGCGCTCTGCTGTCTGAGCTTTTCCAGCTCAGCCTTTGCCGCCTTTAATTCCGCGTTTAACGCCGCCGCTTTTTTTGCAAGGTCGGCCGGGCCGGTTTTGAGCGCAGCGGCCGTTTCGTGCAAAAGCGCGTCTGTTTCGCCAATCAGCTTGAGCACGCCGTAGCCCGTGGTTGCCTCTATACGCCGGGTGCCCGCTGCCACGCCTGATTCAGATATAATTTTAAACAGGCCGATGTTAGACGTATTTTCCACATGGGTGCCGCCGCACAGCTCGGTGCTAAAGCCGCCCATGGTGACCACGCGGACAATTTCGCCATACTTCTCGCCAAACAGCGCCATTGCGCCCAGCCTTTTCGCCTCGGCAATGGGCATTTCGCGGCACGTAACCGGCAGTGCTTCAAATATTTTTTCGTTTACTAACTGTTCAATCTGTAATAACTGGTCTGCGTTTACCGCTTCGTAGTGCGAAAAGTCAAACCGCAGCCGCTCGCTGTCCACATAGGAACCCGCCTGCTCCACATGTGCGCCCACAACCTGCTGCAGCGCCTTTTGCAGAAGATGGGTGGCGGAGTGGTTGCGCGCAATGCTCTGCCGCCATGCACCGTCCACCTTGCACACGCATGTGTCGCCTTTGGAAAGGTAGCCCGAAGCAATGTGGCAGGCGTGGATGATGCGCCCGTCACGCAGTTTTTTGGTATTTAAAACCTCTACCACAGCGCTGTTGGTGGTAATTTCGCCAATGTCGCCCACCTGTCCGCCGCTCTCTCCATAAAACGGGGTTTTGGAAAGCACCAGCGTCACACCGCCGGTTTCATCCGATGCGCTGTCACAAAAATCGCCGTCACAGAAAATACCGGTAATTTCGCTCTCACACATAAGCGTTTCATAGCCAACAAATTCGCCGGCGGGCAGCGTCATAAACTTTTCAAACATCTCGTCCTTCCAGCCCAACGTGTCGGCGTCTTTGCGGCTTTCCCGCGCGCGGGTGCGTTGCTGCTCCACGTAGGCCTCAAAGCCGTCCACATCAACCTCCATGCCGCGTTCGCCCAAAATTTCCACCGTCAGGTCAATGGGGAAGCCGTAGGTGTCGGAAAGCTTAAATGCATACTCGCCCGGCAGCATCGCTTTCCCCGCCGCTGCAAGCTCTTTTACATAGCCTTCCAAAATATCCATGCCCTCGTTGACTGTGCGGGCAAAACTGATTTCTTCCAGCTCAATGATTTTTTTGATGTAGTCCGCCTTTTGCACCAGCTCCGGATACGCGCCCTTGTTTTCTGCAATGACCGTATCGCAAACTTGATAGAGGAATGGATGGTCGATACCTAAGAGCTTTCCGTGCCGTGCCGCGCGGCGCAGCAGGCGTTTTAACACATAGCCTCTTCCCTCGTTTGCCACCTTCACGCCGTCGGCAATTAAAAAGGTGGTGGAACGGATGTGGTCGGTGATGACGCGCAGGGAAATATCGGTTTCCGGGCTTTTGCCGTAGGGAACGCCCACAAGCTCGCTCACCTTTTGCATGATGTTTTGCACGGTATCCACCTCAAAGAGGTTATTGACCCCCTGCATGATGCAGGCAATGCGCTCCAGCCCCATGCCGGTGTCAATGTTGGGATGCTCTAAGCGGTTGTAGTTGCCGTCCGCATCCTTGTCAAACTGGGTGAACACCAAATTCCAAAATTCCACAAACCGGTCGCAGTCGCAGCCAATTTTACAGTCCGGCTTGCCGCAGCCAGCTTCCTTGCCGCGGTCAAAATAGATTTCTGAGCACGGCCCGCAGGGGCCCTGCCCAATTTCCCAGAAATTGTCCTCCTTGCCCATGCGCACAACCCGCTCAGGCGCCACGCCCACCTCTTTGGTCCAGATGTCAAACGCCTCGTCGTCTTCTTCATAGATGGTAACCCAAAGCTTGTCCACCGGAAGCGCAAGCACCTTGGTGCAAAACTCCCACGCCCAGCGTGTGGCGTCTTTTTTAAAATAGTCGCCGAATGAAAAGTTACCCAGCATTTCAAAATAGGTGCCGTGCCGCGCGGTTTTGCCCACCCGCTCAATGTCTGGCGTGCGGATGCACTTCTGGCAGGTGGTCACACGCTTTTTCGGCGGCGTTTCCTGGCCGGTGAAATAGGGCTTTAAAGGCGCCATGCCCGCGTTGATTAAGAGCAGGCTTTTATCATTTTGCGGCACCAGCGAAAAGCTTGGCAGCCTAAGATGCCCCTTGCTTTCAAAAAACGAAAGATATTTTTCACGAATTTCGTTGAGTCCCAATTTTTCCATAGTCGTCCGTTAACCCCTTTATGTTTACAAACTTTCATTGTATATAATGATATAAAAAAAATGGAGGGTTGTCAACTAAAATTGGATATTTGGGGCAAAAATCTAAATTTTCGGAAGATAGAATTGACAAGCCTAGTAAAAATGTTGTAATATGAGTAAGAAAGGAATGAGACGCATTGATGAAACGAAAAATTGGCATGGCACTGCTTATGTGCTTGATCATTTTGCTGTTTTCCGGATGCGGCGGCGAGTCTGTGCCGCTTTCTGCACTTGACCGGCCCATCCAGGTTGGGATTGTACAGTTTGGTGAAAATGCGCGCCATGACGCTGCGCGGGAAGCATTTGTCAGCCAGCTTGAGATGCTTGGCTATGGAGCGGATCGGGTAGAGGTTGATTTTTTGCCCGCAGGGACAGATGAAGAACGGCTTTTACAGATTGCCGGGCAATTTGCAGAGGATAAAAAGGACTTGATTGTTGCAGTTTCCACCAAAGCTGCACAGGCGGCTGTGCAAGCTTCAGCGGGTGAAATCCCCGTTTTGTTCCTATGCGTGGAAAACCCTGTCACCGCTGGGCTTTTAAGAAATAAATACACACCGTCGGAAGTTGTCACCGGCGTTACCAGTGCAGTCCCTGCCGACCGTATTTTTAACTTTATGGTGCAGGATTTTGCCGGCACACCGTTTAACAACATCGGCCTTTTATATAACACCAGCTCTCCGGATGCCATTCAAACCATCAATGATATCAAGGATTATCTCAACAACAACGCCATCACCTTCCAGGACGCGGTCGTGGCAGACGCATTAGAAGCCCAGCAAGCGCTCGTCAGCATGTTGTATGACCCCGCGCAGATGGCGTCCGCCAACGCTGAGGACACCACAAATCAGGCAGTCAAGGCCATTTATCTTTCGGACGACCCGGTGATACGCGAAAGCCTGCCGCAAATTGAAGAGATGTTAGTTGATGAAAACGTAGTGGTGTACGTGGGGGCGGAGGATATGCTGTTTGAGGGAAACTGCACCGCTGTAGTTGCAGACAGCGAGGCCATTGGCACGCAGGGGGCCTATATGGCAGAAAAGATTTTTAACGGCGTGCCGCTTTCCATGATCCCATGCGAAGATGCGGGGGTATATGGCAAGGTGACGCCGGCACCCGCCGAGGCAGACGCGCAGGAACAGGGTGTATAAAATAAAATTGAGGGATCAAGGAGGCAAAGCAAGCTTGCTGTGCCTCTTTTGCTTGTTAAGATGTTGCATGCATAATTTGCCCGCGCGGCGATTATAGATATATCAATTCCATGAAAAAGGGGTACTTCCATGTCACTGCTTGCATTTTTCCAGTCATTTCTTCTAGGCGTCATTCAGGGGATCACCGAGTGGCTGCCCATTTCCAGCACCGGGCACATGATTTTGGCAGATGAATTTATCAAGCTGCAAGCCTCAGACGCATTTAAAAGCATGTTTTTTGTGGTCATCCAGTTGGGCTCCATCCTTGCGGTGGTGTTTTTGTATTTTAAGAAGCTCAACCCACTGTATTTTACACGTGTGAGCGGCAAACAAACGCTGGCGCTCAAAAAAGACACCCTCTCACTGTGGGCAAAAGTGCTGGTGGCAGTCATTCCGGCAGGCATCATCGGCGTGCTGTTTGAAGAGCAGATTGACGCATTTTTTTACAACAGCTATGTGGTTGCCGCAGCGCTCATTGTTTACGGCGTGCTGTTTATTGTCATTGAAAACCGGCATAAACGCCCGCGCATCAATACGTTTGACAGCCTCTCCTACAAGACGGCGTTACTCATCGGCGTATTTCAGGTGCTGGCGCTCATCCCAGGCACGTCGCGGTCTGGTTCCACTATTTTGGGTGCGGTCATTTTGGGTACGTCACGCACGGTTGCGGCTGAGTTTTCCTTTTTTTTGGCGGTGCCAGTCATGTTTGGCGCAAGCTTTTTAAAGCTCATTCACTACGGGTTTGCATTTGAGGGATCTGAGCTCGCCATTTTGGCAACCGGTTTTCTCACGGCGTTTGTCGTTTCCATTTTTGCCATCAAATTTTTAATGGGCTATATCAAAAAGCACGATTTTAAAGTGTTTGGCTACTATCGCATTGTGCTGGGTGTCATCGTATTTTTATACTTTTTTATTCGATAACGGAGGAAGATACCAATGAAATTAGGAATCGTAGGCTTGCCCAATGTTGGCAAGAGCACACTGTTTAACGCAATTACAAAAGCGGGGGCGGAATCGGCCAATTACCCGTTTTGCACCATAGAGCCCAACGTGGGCATTGTAGCGGTGCCGGATAAACGGCTGGATGCGCTTGCCGATATGTACCATCCCCAAAAGGTGACGCCGGCAACGGTGGAGTTTGTGGACATTGCCGGGCTTGTGAAGGGCGCGAGCAAGGGGGAGGGCCTGGGCAACAAATTTTTGTCCCACATCCGCGAGGTGGATGCCATTGTGCACGTGGTACGGTGCTTTGACGACGGCAACATTGTGCATGTAGACGGGTCTGTGAACCCGGCGCGGGACATTGAGACCATCAATTTTGAGCTCATTTTTGCCGATTTGGAAATGATTGACAAGCGCATTGACAAAACCAAAAAAATGTTAAAATCGGGTGACAAGAAATATCTTTCGGAGCTTGCGGTTTTAGAAAAGGTGAAGCAGACGCTGGAAGACGGATTGGGCGCACGCACCATTGATTTTTCAGACGAGGAAGCTGAAATTATGAAAGAAGTGGCGCTTTTGACGGCAAAGCCTGTCATATATGCTGCTAACGTGTCAGAGGACGACCTTTTGGACGGCGTGGAAAACAATGCGTATTACAAGCAGCTCACAGAAATCGCAAAGCGCGAAAACGCTGAGGTGCTGCCAGTATCCGCAAAAATTGAAGAGGAAATTTCCGAGCTGCCGGAAGAGGAAAAGCTGGCGTTTTTAGAGGAAATGGGGTTGGCGGAATCGGGGCTTGACCGGCTGATTCAAAAGAGCTATTCGCTTTTGGGGCTGATCAGCTATCTCACAGCAGGCGCGCCCGAGGTGCGGGCATGGACCATCAAAAAGGGCACCAAGGCGCCGCAGGCTGCCGGGAAAATTCACACCGACTTTGAAAAGGGGTTTATCCGCGCCGAGGTGGTGGCCTATGACGACCTGATGCGGTGCGGCTCGCACGCGGCAGCGAAAGAAAAGGGATTGGTGCGGTTAGAGGGCAAAGACTATGTGGTGCAGGACGGCGATATCATCCTGTTCCGCTTTAACGTATGAGTTTGCAAAAAGGGGGAGCAATATGATTAGAAGAACGTATGTGGAAAAAAAGCCCGGGTTTGACGTTGCGGCAAGCGAGCTTTTAAACGATTTGACGACCAATCTTTTAATTGCAAATCTTTCGCGCGTGCGCATTGTCAACCGGTATGATACTGAGGGCTTGACCGATGAGGAATATACACTTGCAAAGACCACCATCTTTTCTGAACCGCCGGTGGACAACTGCTATGACGAGGACTACCCGCTGCCGGACGGCTGCCGGGTGTTTGCCACGGCGTATTTGGACGGGCAGTATGACCAGCGGGCAGACTCTTTGGCCCAGTGTGTGGAGATTTTAACCGCAGGCAAGCGGCCGGATGTGAAGGTGGCGCAGCTCACCATTTTAGAGGGCGATATTTCAGATGCGGATTTTTCGCGCATTAAAGACTACCTCATTAACCCAGTGGAGAGCCACGAGGTGCCGCTTGCAAAGCCAGAAACACTCTCTGTGCAGGTGGATACGCCAAAGGAGGTAGCGGTGTGCGAAGGATTTACAAAACTTTCGCGCACGGAGCTTTCAGACTTTGTAAAACAATATGGATTTGCCATGGATGCGGATGATTTGGAATTTTGCCAAACCTATTTTCGTGATACGGAGCACCGCGACCCCACCATCACCGAGCTTCGGATGATTGATACCTACTGGTCGGACCACTGCCGGCACACCACTTTTTTGACACGTTTGGAAGCGGTGGAATTTGCCCCCGGCGCAGAGCGTGTAAAATCGGTGTACAACGACTATTTAAACGCGCGTACTGCCATTTATGCAGGGCGCGATAAAGACATTACGCTGATGGATATTGCGACCATTGCGGCAAAGGAGCTAAAGCGCGCAGGGCTGCTGCAAAACCTGGATGAATCGGAGGAAATCAACGCGTGCAGCATCAAAATTGACGTGGATGTGGACGGCAGGACAGAGCCGTGGCTGTTGATGTTCAAAAATGAGACGCACAACCATCCCACGGAAATTGAGCCGTTCGGCGGCGCGGCCACCTGTCTTGGCGGCGCCATCCGCGACCCGCTCTCAGGCCGTTCCTATGTGTATGCGGCTATGCGGGTGACGGGCAGCGGCGACGTGACCCAGCCTGTGAAGGACACGCTTAAAAACAAGCTGCCGCAGCTTAAAATTTCCACCGGTGCGGCGGCAGGATACAGCTCCTATGGCAACCAGATTGGGCTTGCCACTGGCAAGGTGGACGAGCTCTACCACCCCGGCTATGTGGCAAAACGTATGGAAATCGGCGCGGTGGTGGGCGCGGCGCCAGAGAAAAATGTGGTGCGCAAGCGGCCCCAAGCGGGAGATGTGGTGATTTTGCTGGGCGGCCGTACCGGCCGGGACGGCATTGGCGGCGCAACCGGCTCCTCCAAAGCGCACGACGATTCCTCGGTGGAGACCTGCGGCGCGGAAGTGCAAAAGGGCAATCCGCCCATTGAACGCAAATTGCAGCGGCTGTTCCGCAATCCCAAAGCGACCCGCATGATTAAGCGGTGCAACGACTTTGGCGCGGGCGGCGTTTCGGTTGCCATTGGCGAGCTTGCCGATTCCCTTTGTATTGACCTTGACAAGGTGCCAAAAAAATATGAGGGCTTAGACGGGACAGAGATTGCCATCAGCGAATCGCAGGAGCGTATGGCGGTGGTGGTTGCCGCAAAAGACGCGGAGGCGTTTGAACGGCTTGCGGATGCGGAAAATTTAGAGGCGACAAAAGTGGCAGAGGTGACTGACACCGGAAGGCTGCACATGGTGTGGAACGGCAAAACCATTGTAGATGTGCAGCGCGCCTTTTTAAATACCAACGGCGTGACCAAAACTGCGCGTGTGCACGTGTGCAAAGGCGATGCGGACGCATACTGGAACCAATATGAAAAAGCGCCGGACAATGCGGGCTTGAAAAATGTGCTGAGCGATTTAAACTGTGCCTCCAAAAAGGGATTGGTGGAGCGGTTTGACAGCACCATTGGGGCGGGCACTGTTCTCTTGCCGTTTGGCGGCACCTATCAGCTCACAGAGCCGGAGGCCATGGTACATAAGCTTCCTGTGATGGACGGCGAGACGGACACGGTGTCCATCATGTCCTATGGTTTTGACCCGTATCTTTTAGAAAAAGACCCGTTTTTGGGTGCGGTTTACGCTGTGGTGTCCTCTGTTTCCAAGGTAGTGGCAGCCGGCGGAGACCGCAAAACGGTGTATCTGACTTTGCAGGAATATTTTGAAAAGCTGGGTGACGACAGCAAGAAGTGGGGCAAGCCGTTCTCTGCTCTTTTGGGCGCGTACTTGGCGCAGACAAAGCTGGGCGTGGCCGCCATTGGCGGAAAGGACAGCATGTCCGGCACGTTCAACGATATCAGTGTGCCGCCCACGCTTGTGTCCTTTGCCATCACGCCCGGCAATGTAAACGCGGTGCTTTCGCCGGAATTTAAGGCGGCGGGGCACGATGTGGCCTATCTCCCCATGCCCAAAGGCGCGGATGGGCTGCCCGATTTTGACCGGCTAAAAGCGCTTTACGATGCAGTGCATCAGGCAATTTTAAATCAGCAAATCGTGTCCGCCAAGGTGGTGGGGCGGTTTGGCGTGTTTGAAGCGGTTGCCAAAATGTGCTTCGGCAACCGGATTGGCTTTGCATTTGAACCGGGCGTGACACTGCTAAAACCCGATTTGGGTGCATTTGTGGTGGAGCTTTCGCCGGGCGCTAAACTTTGTGGTTTTGAATATCAAAATATTGGCAAGACTGTGGGAGAAGAAACAATTTCCTATGCCGGCGGCACGCTGCCGCTTAACGAGGCGCTCTCGTCTTGGCAGTCGCCGCTGGAACGCGTGTTCCCCACCAAGGCCGGGAAGATGCAGCCGGTGGAAACCATTGCATATCATACAGAGCAAAAAACGCTGTACACCGGGCCGGAGTTTGCCAAGCCGGCGGTATTTATTCCAGTGTTCCCAGGCACCAACTGTGAATATGACACCCTGCGCGCGTTTTCCAAAGCCGGCGCGCAAACCGACGTGTTTGTGCTCAACAACCTTTCCAGCAGCGCCATTGCGGAGTCTTTGCGCGAGATGGCATCGCGCATAAAAAGGAGCCAGATAGTGATGATTCCCGGCGGGTTTTCGGGCGGCGATGAGCCGGATGGTTCGGGAAAATTTATTGCAACGGCATTTCGGAACGCCTATGTCAAGGATGCAGTGCATGACCTTTTAAAGAACCGCGACGGGTTGATGCTGGGCATCTGCAACGGCTTCCAGGCGCTCATCAAGCTGGGGCTTGTGCCGTACGGCGAAATCCGGGAGTTTGACGAGCACTTCCCCACGCTGACGTTTAATACCATCAACCGCCATATGTCCTGCATGGTGGACACGGTTGTGTGTTCCAACCGTTCGCCCTGGCTGTCCGGCGTGTCTGTGGGCGACGTCCACACCATTGCCATTTCCCATGGCGAGGGGCGGTTTGTTGCAGAGCCGGCGCTTTTGGAGGCCCTTCAGAAAAATGGGCAGATTGCCACGCAGTATGTGGACAAAAGCGGGAATGCCACTATGGATATCCGCTATAACCCCAACGGATCTCTGTGCGCGGTGGAGGGCATCACCAGCCCGGACGGCAGGGTGTTTGGCAAGATGGGCCACACCGAGCGGTTTGCAAACGGGCTTTACAAAAACATTTGCGGCGACAAGGACCAAAAGCTGTTTGCGTCCGGTGTGCGCTATTTTAGATAAAAACTTGGCGCCGGGCCGCCTTAGGCCCGGCTATTTTTGTCACAGGCAGGAGGAATTTTATGGAGCTTATGGAAAAGATTTTTAAAAGCTGCGAAAAAATCCGCCAAAAGGTAGAAGCGGTTCCTAAAATCTCTGTCATTTTGGGCTCTGGGCTGGGCGGGTTGGCAGGCCGTGCGGAAAATGCAGTCTCTATTCCCTATGGGGATATTCCGCACTTTCAATGTTCCACTGCGCCGGGGCACGCGGGAAGGCTGGTGTTTGGCACACTAAACGGTGTGCCGTGTGTGCTCATGCAGGGCCGCCTGCACTGTTACGAAGGCTGGTCCATGCAGGATACGGTGTATCCAGTACAGGTACTGCGCGCGCTGGGCGTGCAAACCCTGGTGGTCACCAATGCGGCGGGGGGCATTCACCCTTCGTTTTTTCCGGGCGCATTTATGCTGATTTCCGACCATATCAAGCTTTGCGCGGACAATCCGCTGCGCGGCGCCAATATAGATGCGATGGGCCCGCGGTTTTTTGACATGACAAACGCTTATGACAAAGGCTTGCGTACGATTGCGAAAAACTGCGCAAAAAAATGCCAGATCCCGCTTTTTGAGGGCGTTTATGCCTACATGTCCGGCCCCTGCTTTGAAACGCCGGCGGAAATTCGCGCGCTCTCCATTTTGGGTGCGGACGCGGTCGGCATGTCCACAGTGCCGGAGGTGATTGCGGCAAATCATGCCGGCATGCGGGTGCTGGGGATTTCCTGTATTACCAACATGGCAGCGGGTATCACTGGCGCGCCCATTACCAGCGAGGAGGTCAACCAAACTGGCGAGGCCGTTTCTCAGACGTTTACACAGCTGATGGAAACCATTCTTTGTAAAATATAAGCACTCTTTACTTGAAAGTGCTAAAATATGAGGAGGATATTTTATGGAAACGTGGTATGCAATCATTGCAGCGGCAAAAAAGATGGCAGATTTAAAGCGGGATGGTGTGCACGATGAATTCAGCGTTGCCATCAAAGAGGATGCCTGTGTGGAGCGCGACGTCACGCCGCCGCCCTATCAGGTGTTTGCAGACGGCAAGCAGGCAAAGGTGTTTGCCACTGCCAACTGTGACTTTGTGCAGTTGGAGGCTGACGCGCCGGTAGAGGTGACTGTGGAGATGCCCGGCATTCAAACCGCGGCCATCCGTCCATCACGGCTCGAACGGGCGTTTCACATTTCGGAAACCGGGCTCTCCTTTACCGCGCAGTGCGGCGATTATTTGAGTGTAGAACTGAATGGGAACCTGGAGCGCCCGCTGTTTGTGTATGTGGACCGGCCCATTGCAGTGCCGGATGAGGCGGGCATGCAGGTGATCAAGTATGAAGGCGACACCGTGCACGACATTGGGGCGACAAAGCTTTCGGATAACACCATTGTCTATCTGGGACACAACACGGTGGTGCGCGGGAAATTTTTTGCAGACAATGCGCAAAATATCAAAATTATAGGCCATGGCGTGATTGACGCCACCACCGAGCGTACTGCCACCATGTTTGTCCAGTGCAAAAATATACATATGGACGGCGTTTGCTGCGTAGGCTATTACGGCTGGAACAACAAATGGTTTTGCGTAGACGGCGGGTCAGCCGCCAATTTCAAGGTGATGTCCACCGGCGTGACCAGCGACGGCATCGACCTTCTAGGCTCCAGCAATATCACCTTAAAGCACCTGTTTGTGAGAAACGAGGACGACTGCGTTTGCTTAAAAACCAAAAAGAAACAGACTGGCTATTCGATTTGTGCAGGCCCGGTGGAAAACATCGTGGTGGACGGCTGTGTATTCTGGTGCGGCGAGCGGGGCAACGGGCTGGAGATCGGCTATGAAAACGATGAATTCCCGGTGCGAAACGTTGTGTTCAAAAATGTGGACGTCATTCACCGCCACCGGGCGGCGCACACCTTCCGGCGCGCAGCCATCTCTATCCACTGTGCGGGCTCGGGGGAAGTGTCCAATATTACCTATGACAATGTGTATGTGGAGTCCACCCGGGAAAACTTCATCTATATTTCCCATGTAATTGCGCCGGATTGGGGCAACAGCGGCGGCGTCATTGAGAATATCACGCTGAAAAATATTACGCTGGCAGGCGGAAGCGACGCGCCTTCCTACATTTTTTCCGACACTGGCGGCAAAAAGCTGCCCATCCGCGGCATTGTGTTTGAAAACCTCACCTATAAGGGCAAGGCAATCAAATCCAAAGAGGACGCAAAGGCGTGCGGATTTGTAATTGACGATGAAGCCGAGGTCACATTTTGCTAAAATGTCAATCGGCATGTGCGTTTGCTAAAAATCCAATTTTATGAAAAATGGCAAATTAGTGTGTATAATAGAGATAAATGGAAATAATTTAAAAAAACAGGATATTTTAGCATCTGATAGAACTTGCAAGAATTGGGGCGATTATGTAATATATAGATAATTTGTTAAGCACTCTCGCACAGGAAGTGCTAAAATATCAAACTTATCATTTACAGGAGGTTGGACCATATGAACATCAAACCATTGGCAGACAGAGTTGTCATTAAAATGATTGAAACGGAAGAAACCACCAAAAGCGGCATTGTGCTTCCGGGCTCTGCAAAAGAAAAACCGCAGGTGGCAGAAATTGTTGCGGCTGGTCCCGGCGGGGTTGTGGATGGCAAAGAAGTAAAAATGGAAGTCAAAGTGGGAGATAAGGTGCTGACCAGCAAATATGCGGGCACTGAAGTAAAAATTGATGGTGTGGAATATACCATTTTGCGTCAGAGTGACATTTTAGCGATTGTGGAATAATTAAAGGAGGCAGAAACTACCATGGCAAAGCAAATTCAGTTTGGCGAAGAGGCCAGAAGGTCTTTGGAGGCAGGTGTCAACCAGCTGGCGGACACTGTAAAAATTACACTGGGCCCCAAAGGCAGAAACGTTGTATTGGATAAAAAGTTTGGCGCGCCGCTCATCACCAACGACGGTGTGACCATTGCAAAGGAAATCGAGCTTGCCGACCCGTTTGAAAATATGGGCGCGCAGCTTGTAAAAGAAGTTGCCACGAAAACCAACGATGTGGCGGGCGACGGTACCACTACCGCAACCCTGCTTGCACAGGCGCTCATCCGTGAGGGGCACAAAAACGTGGCAGCAGGCGCCAATCCCATGATTGTCAGACGCGGCATTCAAAAAGCGGTTGACGCTGCGGTGGACTACATTGTTTCCAGCAGCCACAAGGTGAGCGGTAAGCAGGATATCGCGCGGGTTGCGTCGGTTTCCTCCGGCGATACCACCATTGGCGACCTCATTGCAGACGCAATGGAAAAAGTGACCAACGACGGCGTGATCACTGTGGAAGAGTCCAAAACCGCCGACACCTACTGCGAAGTAGTGGAAGGCATGCAGTTTGACCGGGGCTACATTTCGCCCTATATGGTGACCGACACCGATAAAATGGAAGCGGTGTTAGAAGACCCGTACATCCTTATCACTGACAAGAAAATTTCCAATATTCAAGATATTTTGCCGCTGCTGGAGCAGATTGTACAGCAGGGTAAAAAGCTGCTTATCATTGCAGAGGACGTGGAAGGCGAAGCGCTGGCAACCCTCATTGTCAACCGTTTGCGCGGCACATTTACCTGCATTGCGGTAAAAGCGCCTGGATTTGGCGACCGCCGCAAAGAAATGCTGCGCGACATCGCAATTTTGACCGGCGGCGAAGTGATTTCGGACGAGCTGGGCCTTGACTTAAAAGAAACCACCATTCAAATGCTGGGCACTGCAAAACAGGTGAAAATCCAGAAGGAAAACACCATCATTGTGGATGGCGCTGGCAACAAAGCGGAAATTGCCGCACGGGTGGCACAGATTAAAGCGCAAATTGAAGAGACCACCTCTGAATTTGACAAGGAAAAATTGCAGGAGCGGCTGGCAAAGCTGTCCGGCGGCGTGGCAGTAATCAAGGTTGGCGCTGCAACAGAAACGGAAATGAAGGAATTAAAACTCCGCATTGAAGACGCGCTGGCAGCGACCAAAGCCGCTGTGGAAGAGGGCATTGTGGCCGGCGGCGGCACATCTTACATCAATTCGCTGGATACCATTGCAAAGCTTGCTGACTCCCTCTCCGGCGATGAAAAAACCGGTGTGAACATTGTGTTAAAAGCATTAGAAGAGCCGGTAAAACAGATTGCAGCCAATGCTGGGCTGGAAGGCTCTGTCATTATTGACAAAATTAAAAACAGCAAACCTGGCGTGGGCTTTAACTTCTTAACGGAAGAATACGGCGATATGCTGGAAGCGGGAATTGTGGACCCGACCAAAGTGACGCGCAGTGCGCTGCAAAATGCGGCGAGCGTTGCGGCAATGGTGCTCACCACCGAAAGCCTGGTTGCCGACAAAGAAGACCCCAATGCAAATGCGGCAGCAGCTGCAGGTGGCATGGGCGGCGCTCCCGGCATGGGCGGCATGTATTGATGATAAAATAAAAAGACGGTATGCATTAGGTGACGATTCATAAGGAAGTAATTCCGCAGGATTAGAGATAGTCCTGCGGAATTTCTTTTTTATCGGGGATAAACTCAGACAATCGTGGACAATCGTGGGCGTTCGTTCTATGATGCCCACATACTTTCTGACAATCTGCCGGAACTGATTAAAATCCGTTTGCTTCCTGTCAAAATCTGCTTATTTTCAGGATTTTTCATATAACCATACCGCGGCTCGTCAAGATGTTCACCGGCTTGTCCTTTCGCCTTAAACACAGCTCGGATTTTTTTCGATATGTCTTTTGCATAAAAGGCGTTAAAAAGATTGCGAAAGGGAGTAAAATCATTATCACCTTTGAAGCTGTCAACCCTATCTTTGATTGCGATTAAACGCACGTCATTATCGGGAAACAAAATCTCTGAAAAATAGCCCATTTTCAGATAATCACGACCAAGCCTTGACATATCTT